>NZ_DALZCD010000090.1:0-14729 GCF_031978025.1 Erwinia sp. | reverse complement strand
CACTTCGCCAGAATAGCCTTGCGTGCTTCAATACCCAGCATGACGCATTCCTGCCACAGGCGGCGGCCCGCTTCGCCCTGATGCATTTTGGCGTTAACGTCGAGCGCGGCAAAAAGGGGGTAAAAGGGACTGGTCGAGGCATGCAGCATAAAGGCGTTATTAAGCCGCTTATGGCTGCAAAAACGCTGTTGCCCGCGAATGTGGTTATCTTTTTTATGAATTTGGGAAGTTTGTGAGAAGCCAGCCTGCTGTTTATGGACCGACTGGGTGACAAAAATACCCGGATCCTCTGCGGTAAGCTCCAGCAACAGCGGCGAACAGGCTTCCATTACCGGAATGAACTGCTCGTAGCCTACCCATGCGGAATCGAACAGGATGTAGTCACACAGATGACCAATGCTGTCGATGACCTTGCGCGCGTTATACACCGTGCCGTCATAAGTGCCCAGCTGGATGATGGCCAGTCGGAAAGGACGTGGCTGACTGGCGCGATCCGGCGCCACCTCAGCAATTTGTTCTCGCAGCCAGCTTTCTTCAAAGCAGTGTGCATCAATGCCGCCGATAAAGCCGAACGGGTTACGTGCGGTTTCCAGATACACCGGCGTTGCGCCAGCCTGGATTAATGCGCCGTGATGGTTGGATTTGTGATTGTTGCGGTCAAATAACACCAGATCGCCACGGGTCAGCAGCGCGTTGGTGACGACCTTATTGGCGCTGGAGGTGCCGTTCAGCACAAAATAGGTTTTATCCGCGTTAAACACTTTCGCCGCAAATTTTTGCGCGTCTTTGGCCGAGCCTTCATGGATCAGCAGATCGCCCAGCTTAACGTCAGCGTTGCACATATCGGCGCGAAAAATGTTCTCACCAAAAAAATCATAAAACTGACGTCCCGCCGGATGCTTTTTAAAAAATGCGCCGCCCTGATGCCCGGGGCAGGCAAAAGTACTGTTATCCATGGCCACATATTTGGTTAGCGTATTAAAAAACGGCGGCAGCAGTCTGGCCTGATAGTCGGAAGCGGCGGCCTCCAGCCTGATGGCATCGTCCTCCTCTCCCGTCAGCACGCCGGTCACGTCAGGCAGATCTTCAGCCTGAGCCAGATCGTCGAGCGAAATAAAAACGGGCAGGTTAAAGCCGGTATGACGCAGCAGCGCCAGCATCCCGCTACGCGAATCGGCTACGGAGAGCACAATCGCGGCCACATCGGTGAAATCAGTCTTCTCCAGCGTCACGACTTCGCGACCGGTCTGAAGATGGATAGCCACGGTGGTGCTGGCTGCAATTTTAAGTGGTGTCATTACGCAAATCCCTGGGCAAGGATAAGAGTGCCGAAGGCACAGCAACGGGGAAAGGCTCGCCTTTGCCCCATGAAAGCGTCAGCAGGGTCAGCTTCGACCGACAGACATCAGTAAAATCAGCGCACGGCTGGTTTTACTCATGGCTGGCTTATAAAGCAGACAGACCCTTACCGCACGGTAAGCGAGGAAGTTAACGGAAGAAAAAGGGACCGGACGCGCGGCATCGGATGACAGCAACAGCGTTGCAGAGCTTGCATAAGGGCAGCCTCACAGAACGAAAAGCAGGGCAATAATCGCATCTTTTATTTTAATCTTCAAGGTGGAACAGAATGCCCCGCGCAGGAGAAGCCAGGATAAAATTCATTAAAATACAAAAATTTACGCTATTTTACCGGTCGTATGGACTTCCCAATCTTGTTTTTCTATGCAACGTGCGCGAAATATTATTCATATCGCTCTGGCTTTTTCTCAAGCTGAATATGTCATCGTCGCTTTTTGCCGCGCCCTTCCCTCTGCCTCAGGCGGGCATCTCTGCCGAACACGATACCCTGGCGTGCGGTAAAAATAAGCTAAAGCAGCAGCCCTCCTGCAGGCTGGCTGCGGGCGCCCATAAAGCCTGCTGTGCCGTGGCAGACAGCCCTGGAGATAAAGCGGCGTAAAACCCGCCAGATTGATGGAAAAGAGTGCAAACAGTTCGGTTTTCTGCATAAAGCCATTGACGGTTTTCCACGACTCCTGTTTAATGCGCCTCGTTGCCCGGATAGCTCAGTCGGTAGAGCAGGGGATTGAAAATCCCCGTGTCCTTGGTTCGATTCCGAGTCCGGGCACCACTTATTCTGCATCAAAGCACGCTGGTTAGAGGTAACCCTTTAACGGGCGAAACAAAGGAACTGGTAAGTCGATATCGCAGTGTTTTGCGAATTTGCATACCCGATGTTGATAGCTACGTTCCTCTCAAAAAGGACACCTGTTCGAGCAGGTGTCCTTTTTTCGATCGCTGACGACTCTCACTGTGGTTTAAAAGTATGTTTGGCCTGTTCCATGTTGGCTGGGATCTCGTCCATATACCGTGACAATTCATCCTCTAAAGCCTGCCCTGTTACCTCCAAATCTAATTCGACGTCTGCCATGGTGGTGCCGGCACTTCAATGCCGCAGTAATCCTTCCACCATGGCCAGGTTACGATCCGGTGATTTCAATATTTCTGTTGCCAGAGTATGACGGAAGCGATGTGGGCTGACGTATGCTGACAAAGCGGGGAGCTAGTTGGAGCACATAAAGACCGGTTTCGGCGGCACGCCCGGAGGGCAATGCTCCAACAGAGCCGTAAATGCTGTCAATGCCTCATCTTTTTCTTTATTACGCATCACTATCCCTTCTGGGGTTGTGGCAACCATTAGATTTTCATCCAAATCAAAAGCTTGTGCGATACCCATAATTGCAACAACCCCAGGGTCATGTTGACGGCTCTCCATATTGATGTTTGCTAAAGATATTTCTTTATATGAACGCATGACAGAAAGTAGCGAAATAAATTTATCTTTATTCTCTCGTGCGTTAGCATCAGATGAATTGAATTTATTTTCAAAAATTTTATTTACTTCTGCTTTATTATCTTTATTGGCCACCAGCGCTCTGCGCTCTTCTGGAGAAAATTTATTTTCCGCCAGCGTTTGCCCCATCCATTTTTTAACCAAAAAACTTGCTTCAACATTATTAATTTCATTACTTTTTACCGCATCAAGAAATGCAGCCTGGTCGGTCAAACGTTGATTAAATTCGCTAATTTTGATCGTTGGACTCTGTCGAAACATACCATTTATAGAACCAGGGTTAGCTTCCATTTTCCGTATTAACTCCTGACAGAATATCCTCGTATCGGCTCCCGAGACAGGATTAAGCGTATCCACAAGCGGCGTTGACACAGGAGCTTCAGCAGCCGCGGGGCTCATCCTCTCACTAAGGCGACGGAAATCTGCACCAACCGCGTTTTTAAACGTTACCAGCGAGTTGTATACTTTTGTCACACAACAAAGAAATCCCTGCTGAAAGCTATTTATGGCATTCCCTACAGCCGTGGCACCCTTGGCGCTCGCGCTAGCCATCGCCTGGTACAGTTCAGCAGGCGGAATCGGCATTGTAATCATTACATAGTTTCCTTATTGATTGACTTTCGCCTTCTCCTTGTTCAGCGACATTGAACGAATTGCGTTATGCACTTTCCTGCACGCGCTGGATAATATCCGCAACGGTCAGGCTGCTACTGATAGCGGACTCCGGTATCGTTACGCCTATCTCTTCAAGCCGCATAAGGAGGTCTATAAGCTCAACGGAGTCCATTGCCAGGTCGGTAATTAAACTGTCCTCCAGTTTAATATCTCCTGGCAGAACGCCGTTTACCTGATAAATGAGATTAGCTACCAGCGAAACTACCGTTTTATCAATCAACGATTCATTCATTGCCAGTAACATCTTGCTCGCGTCGGCGCATGAACTCAGCTAACTTTTCCTGAAAAGGAAGTTTTTCTTCGTCCTGTTCAATTTTCTTATTTTCCAGAGCATCGAATTCAGATTGATCTCGTGGCCTTAACCTCGAAAGCACCGTATCCAGTTCGGCTGAGTCAAATTGGGAACCCGCAGGAACGAAACTCACCGGCTTCGGCTCCCTGTTCCATGAATTCACAGTGCGTACCGTTGTGTAAACATGATCGTTGCCAGACCTATTCCTCGGCATATCTACGGCCGCAGCACTAATTCGCGTTGGCTGGAAACCATCAGCTGCAGAATTATGTTCCACGGTTGATTTTACATTTTCCTCTTCAGGAGCCCTGGCACCGTTTTTTTCCAGGTGAGCGAAGGCTGAAGGAGGCCTTTGCTTCAAAGCTTCAAACTTATCCGCCAGCGTCACAACTTTTCCGCTTACCCGCTCAGGTTTAGTCTCTGGCCCAGGGGGGATAAAATGCGTCGGCGTTGAAGATCTCTGATTATACGGATCGATGTTGCGCGAGGTGGTGAGAATATAATTACCGTTTGATAAAGAAATGCGGTCAGATGGCTCCTTTTTCTCGCGCGGCCCGGAGCCATCGACGACGTCCGCTTCCAAAATTGGCCCATCCTGCCTTTCGGATGCCTTGTCGTCGAACGCCATCTGCCGACTGTTTTGTTCAACCAGCCGTCGCTGAACTTTGGGCTCCTGGACAAGGCTCGTATCGTTAATATTTTCCGTGTTAGTCGCACCCTCAGTTTGAGTAGCGATGCTCTTTAATTCAGGCTTTGGTGTCTGGGTTTCAATTTTCCACCGGGCAACGTTTTGCTGCGGAGTGTCGACAGGCTGCTCTTGCTTGTAGCCCTGTACGCCAGCCAGATTTCCAAGGAAGTTGCTCCCCCCTCCAATGCCAGCTTTAAACAGGTCTTTAAGTAGACCCACCTTTTCAATATTAGGAAGCTCCGAATCGAGAATGTGCTTAACAATCGTAGAGGTAGAGTCCGCAGGTGCAGTATTCGCCGCACCCACTGAATGGGTAATATCACCAACACTCCCCCCTTTGCTGGTGATATTCAGGGTAATACCGCCCTGCCCTGGCCCGCCTGGAATAAATACTCGTTGATTATCTGCACCGCCGTCGGGGTTAGGATTCAGCGTCTCCGGGCCTTGTGGTGCAGGGGTTACCGGGCCTTGTGGTGCAGGGGTCACCGGTTCCGCATCATAAAATGTCAGTGTTTTCGAAATAGCGGCACAGTCATTGACGAAAAAGTTCATCTTCTGGGCCATCGTTTCCCATGGCTGATCGGGCTGTGTCAGGCCGTCCACGTCGTGCTTCAGCGTAGATTTGCAAACATCCAGACATTCCTTGAAGATGGTCTTGTCGTGAGTATCCACTGACTTCGCCTGGTGATGATCTTCCCAGGCGTCCATACAGTGTTCAATATACTTGTTGATCACCTTCTCAAAACCGCCCGCACTGTATTTTGAAACCAGGCCTGAGAGTTTTTTTGCTACCTTCTGCTCTTTATTTTCATTGCCGTTAGCTTCAGCAAGTTTCTTACAAATTTTATCAAGCCTGGCCAGATCTTCTGGATTACCGCTATCCTGCACATCCTTGTAGATAACACCGATAAGCGTCCTGATCTTATTTCCTTCAGGGCTTAATTCTTTTTGAAGGAAATCGGCTGGGAGATTTTTGTGCGCCTCATGCAAAACAAGCTCTTTTGCATTAACTGTCTGATGCGGATGTTGTCTAAATAGGGCTATCGGATCGTTTCTCCCCCCTGCAACCAGGTTGATAAAAGCGGGCCTCTCGGTCGCGCATGCAGAGCTATCCATGCCTCTGGCATAGATAGATTGAATCTCCTGTCTGGATTCACTATTAATAGGTCCTGGCATAATAACTCCTCAACTGTCTATATTTTTACTTTGATGCAGGGAATAAAGCATTGGGCCAGGAAATTTAACAGCCGCTGAAAGGCCGTTTTTTTTGGCTTATCGCTCGTTTCTCGATAGCGACTGTGTATTTCAGGCTGCTCAATTAAAGCTTGATCGGCACGGTCATTAATGTGCGAAGAAGCGCCTTTTAGGGTATCTGCTCGCATATGGAAATAATAACGTTGTGCAGCGGAAACCGCTTCACCGGGCAATGAATGACGTTCTTCTAATGCAGAAGCATAGCCAAAATGGTCTTTAAAGCTCCCCTGCGAGCTGTTAGACTCCTCACTGTTCATACGTCTTAAAAAAGTGTCTGGTTCCGCAAATCTCATCTGAAAACCCGAAACGCGGCAGGAGAATGCACCATAGGTTTCATTTATTCCCTGAGTCAGATAAATATCTTGTCTTAAACTTTCTTGCGATGCGTACCTGTAGATGCTGTCCATATAACCCACTCAACAAATTTTTAACGTAAGGCTTTAAGAACGTCTTTTGCACATTCCGCAAGGGACGCGATCGCACCACTCAATACTTTATTTAAATTATCGAAAGTGCTGTTTGCCTGGCTATAACGTTGGGCAAAAGCCTGCATATTACTTTGCATGGCGCTGCTGCCTGCATTAAAGGAGGCAAGCCACGCCTGGTAGGTGGCCGTAGAAACGTAGCCCTGTAAAGGATGGTTCATAAACACAATACCTGATGGATATTTAGGTGTGACGCTGTACTGATCGAGGTTGAATGCGATTTGACCGCCATCGTATACCTTAAAGGCAGGCGCAAGCGTGGTTTCCATACTGTTACGCTCTGCCGGCGTCATTTTATCCCAGTTTTTCACACTGCCCAGATTGATACTGTTAGCTTTATTCTCGAAGTCGAGATACCCTTTTTGCATACCGGGTCCATTGAAATTAACAGTATTACCGTCTTTACCTGCGGCAACGGCTTCGGATGCCGCCCCCTGCACGTACGTATTATACGCCTGGTACATTTCCGTATACTTCTTCATCAAATCGGCATAGAAATCTACGTAATCGTTTTTGATATCTTTAATATCGCGGGCCATACTGTCCCACATCTCGGCATAGCTGTTGTAGGTGGAAATGTCGTCATCACCGCTCTTCGGCTCTTGTGCTGGTTCCTGCGCCGCTCTTTGTTTCTCAGCCGAAAACTGGCTTAACGAATAGTTCGCCTTAGTACGATTTGTTACGACCTCGCGTTGGATATCCGATAACGCCTGAGCGCTCCTCTTTACACGCTGTTCCTGACTGGCAACCATCTCAGCAACATCATCCGACGGTTGCGCGCCGTCATTGCCCGTTTTAAGACGCTCTAATGTGGCAAGCAGTTTGCTGTTATTAAAATCTTCGCCGCTGGTATCCAAACCATACTGACCCAGTAGTGTCCTAATTTCATCAAACTTATCTGCCTTATTAGGGGTATCCAACCGGGCAATAAGCTCTTTTATTAGTTTCGTATTCAGTTCCGAAGTTGAACCTGCATGGGTTTCAGCCATCGGCGCAGCCTGGGTAGCGTTGGTATCAGAGGGGTAATAACTAACGGTGTTGGGTACAGCATTATTTACGTTAAGCATGCCGATATTCCTTTTGAGCAACGTATACCGGGTGTCCCTGCATACGTTGCTTATTCTTCAGATTTAGCGTGTACGTTCCGCGATGGAAGATACCGCACTGTTATTAGCGTTGAGTATGGTGTCGGTCATAATTCTGATGGCCGCATTGGTCTCTGCGGCCTTCCTGGCCGTTTGACTTTGGGTATTGGCCAGTTCGTTGTTAACATCGCGGTCGGCGCGGGCCAGCTCTGCCTCTTTTTGCTTCTCAGCGGCTGATACGCCAAATGCCCCTTCAATAGCCCCCTGCCCGGAACGAATGCCCTGGTTGGCGTACTCGGCGGTAGCACGGCTCTTCTGCGTCGCGAGCTGTACCGAATTGTGGGCATCGCGCTTAAGCGCGCTGGCGTACGTATCAGCAGCCTGTGGATGTGTCATAGTGGCCTCAACATCGCCGGACAGCTTTTTGTTCTGATGGACCATCGTGTCTTTACCACTCTTAATCGCGGTCTGATGCTCGCGAACGCCAAGCTCAAGGTTACGGGCCGGTTTCAGATTTTTGGTGATGGACGTGCCTTCTTTATTTAGCGCCTTCACCTGGGTCGCGGTCGTTGCTCCCTGGCCTGCAATACCCAGCACGCCGGAGGTGATTGCCCCGTTGAGATTCTGTCGGGCAGCGTCAATAGTTTTATTACCTGCGCGAGCCGCCGCATCTACGCTGCGGTTTGTTGCCGCCGCCGCCGCTTTGTTGGCATCTCGTTCAGCATTTAACATTACGGTGGTGATGGTATTGCTCACCTCGAGCTGGCTCATGGAACCCACAACGTTGATGAACCGTGAGCCTGCGGCATCTGTGGCAGTGATATCAGTGCCGCCTTCAACAGCGGGCTGCGAACGACCCTGACCGGCGGAAGACGAAGCATTGCTCACGGATGACTGACTGTCACTTTTCCCCATATCTGCCGATTTATTATTTGGCTGCGTAATATTGAGCTGTGACGTTAATACACCAGGCACGGAGGCTGCCAGGCGCTCTGCTTTATTTGCATCCCCTTCCCCTGCGACGGATAATTTCACAGATTTAGCCGGGGTGTCAGTTTCTATATCTCCCCCTTTGCGTTTCTGTGCCGCAGATGATGTCTGAGTCGTATCGGTACGCAAACTTTGCTTTTCCATCATCAACGACAGCATGCCCTCTTTTTTTGCGAGATGGGACATGTCCTGGACATTTCTTTTTTCTTCCTGAATAACATCAATTTTTGTTTCGGTCTGAACGTCCTGCACGCGTGAATAGCGTTCTGATGCACCAGCACCAATAATTGGATAGGACATAATTGATAAAGCTCCTTTATATTATTGCGGGTAAAAATAGTCCCGCCGTTTATCCGGCAACTGCACTCATCTGTTTAGTAATATATTTACCGGCCTGCGCCTGGTTTTCCGCAATCATTGAGATATTGCGCACAATCTCACTGACCGATTCCATTCGATGGGTAAAGCTATCGACGACACGATTCATCATTTCGTTAAGCAAATCCTGAAGCGCTGCGTCCTGCATCATTTGAGCTCTGATCTTCGACGCTTCCAGCAGCATATTGGCCGAAACAATCCCGATAGCCGCCTGGCTTGAGGTATTGACAATGCTCAGACCCAACACAGCCTTCTGGCTGTAATTAGAAACCTTGGCCATTTGCAGCTCACTTGCCCCCAATGAACGACCAAAACCTTGGCTTAGCCGCTTAATAATCTGGCCGATGGCACTGTCTATCAATTTTTGCATGGTAGATTTTGTGGCATTTTCAGCCACTTTTTTCGTTACTTCTTCTGCAACTTCCTTCACCGTGGTGCGCACCACGTTTTTGGCGACGTCCTTAACGACCTCTTTTTCTACTTCAACAGCAACATTTTTGGCCACGGTCTTGCTGGTTTCTTTTGCCACGTTAACACCAAGCTTTTTCAGCACCACGCCAAAAACTTTGCTCAGCAAGTTACCCGCCATAACTACAGCAGCGACAACTATCACCGCCGCCGCGATCGCGCCGAGGATTTGTCCCACCATATCTGCCTTTTCTTTATCGACGCCGCAGGATTGAAGAATGTCTGAGAATACTTTGCCCATTATCTCCATCAGCGGTTTTACGATCGCATTCATCATCGGCTTCATCAGGTCGGCCATAAACGAGTGGCCGTTCACGGCCTGACTTATCTCATCACCAATCGCCAGCGCCAGCCCAATGGATGCAAATATCAAAGAAGCGCCACCGGTGAATGCCGCAGCGGCAAAGCTGATGGCCGTAATAACCCAGCCCAAAACCTTGCCAATACAGCCCATTGTCTTCTGCATTTCTTCAGCTTTACGCACCTGGTCGTCGTATTCCCTGGCCTTTTTCTCCGCGTCCTTGGCCGCGGCTTCCGACAATTTTTGCTTCAGCTCCGCCGACGCCTGAAGATCGTCACTGGAACTTTTGTTAATCAGCTGCCCCATCAGGGCCATCAGGAACGTCAGGGTTTTAGACTCTGCGTCAGCCTCCTTACGCCGCTGTTCAATGGTGCTTTGCTGCTGCGGGTTGAACGACTCAACTATCTTCTGTGACTTAGCCTGTGTCGCATCTAATGCCGATCGAGAGCTTTTCTCCGCAGCTATTGCAGGATTCAACGTCTTATTAGCAAAGTTGTTATAGGCAGTTGTGGCCTGGATGAGGTTAGCCTGCGCAGCGTTCACCGCCGTTTTAGCAGCATCAATCTTGACCTGCATTTCTTCAGAAACCGGGGCTTGTTTTGCGGCCTCGGCCTCAAGTGCCGCTAATTTTCTTTGCGCGAGATCAAGCGCAGACTGGGCCTTTCCGACACCCTGTGAAAGCGTATTCGCCTGCTGTTGCGCAGCTTTAAGCGCGTCAGCATCGCTGGCCCACTGCGTCCCCTGCTGCTCTAACTGGGCTGCCATCTCGGAATAGGCATTTACGGCGCCATCCATTGTGGCGTTGATGCCCTGCAGCTGGGCGAGCAGATTATTTCTCGACGTTTCATTCGTGAGCTGCATGACTTTCCCGAGCAATTCCGTCGCCCTGGCCGAAGCAGAAAGCTTCGCTTCGCTATCGCTTTTTGCCGTGGCGGGCTCGCGGCTCGCCGGAGACTTAAGCTGAGGAATGTCCTGGTTATCTAAGTTCGTCCTTGGGGTATTCGCGTTGACGGTATTGATAGTCGATTTCAACAGCTTGAGCAGCTGATCGGGCTGCAGGGTTTGCAGCGCACCCTTAACAGAATTCAGCTGCGGATGATCTTTTAACTCCGCATTGCCGAAGCGTTTTGCCTGTGCAGTCTGTTTTTTTAACTCAACATCGCCCGCTTCCATTCCCGCCTGATGTTGGTCTACCGGCTTTTGATTCGCTTGCTCCAGAATGACTGGCCGCGCCACCTGCCTGATTATCTCCATTATTATTCCTCATTAGGTTTCTCCTCTTCAGGAGTATCGGTCTCGCCATTATTTATTTTATTAAGCGCGGAAATGTAGGCTTTCGCCTTTTCACTTAATAACGTATCTTTACACCTGCTAATAACAATATCGAAGCATTTACGAGCCTGTACACTCTGTCGGAGCATCAGGTTACAGTGACCGGCATAAAACATTGGCCTGAAGTCTTCTTTAGATAAGGAATAAGCAAGTGCATAAAATTCGATGGCTTTGGCATAATTCTTTTTAAGCTGATAGACCGCCGCAAGACCCATTGCATATTCAGGGTTATAGAAATCATATATGCACAGAAAACGGAACAGAGACTCGGCATCGTCCAACTTTCCATGATGATAAAAATCGTACGCCAGCTTATAAAGATCCTGCATGGTGTCATTAGATACGGCATAGACATCCTTTAGCGTTGCCCTGTTTTGAATGGCATCCAGCAGGCTTTCAGCATAAGCATCGATTTGCTCATCACTTTTAAGTTCTTCTTCGTCGTTGAGTAAATCCAAGATATTTTTATTAGCCATTGCAGCCTCTTTCCTTGTTAGTTTTTAACATCCAGAAACAGCCAATTTACCCAAAGGCGAACAGTGAAGAAGATATAATCATCATACTGTTGCGCCCCGGGAGTTAATACAAAAAAACCGCACAGGTGTCCGCTACGATTGTCCCGTCGGCGGTTGCTGACTTTCCGGCAATGTCGATTCGGCCTCCTCGTCGGCCGCCGCCATTTGGGTCATGCCCGCGGCTTCGACCTGACGCAGCCAGATAAGAATGTCCATAACGTCAATCATCACGTCATCATTTAGCGAAATGAAGCTGTACTGGCTATAGGTGCGATACAGCCTGCGGGTAAGCGGAATGTTGCGTACTACCGGCACACCGATTTTTTCGGCATAGGCAATCGCCGCTTTGGCTTTCATGTTGGTGCAACGCAGAGCAATAAAGGGCAGCAATGCCACTTCCGGGTTAAAATAGATCGCCATCGCGATATGCGTTGGGTTCGCCATCACTACCTCGGAATTTCTGACCGCCGCCATTTCCTCCCCGGAAAGTATCTCCTGGTGCGCTCGCCGTCTGGCACTTTTAATCTGTGGATTGCCGTCGCTCTCTTTACGCTCCTGTTTGACCTCATGTTTATCCATTTTGAGATCTTTGAAATGGAGAAAATATTCAACAATAAAATCTGCAATCAGCACAAAAACTGACCAGCCGATAAACACCAGTACGGCCTTCAGCGTCAGTGAAACCCAACAAGCAATAAGCCCGGCTATATCGGTCCGGTAAAGCGTTAATGCCTGGCGAAGGTCGTTGTGAATCAGGCTGTAGCAGGTCGCCGCAAATACAATGAGATAGCAAACTGATTTCACCAGCTCTTTTACCGTGCGCATGCTGAAGATCTTTTTTACCCCTTCCACCGGGTTTAGCGCTTTGAAATTTAGTTTGATGGCTTCGGTTGCGATAGAAAACCCAGTCTGCAGCAAGGTTGCGGCCATACCTACCAGGGCACAGAGCGCAATAAATGGCAGGCTAAGCAGAAAGAAAATACGCATTAAGCCTATGAGAAAATCATTTATTCCAATCTGGGTGCTGTACAGCAGGGTCATGGAGTAAAAATGGGTG
The DNA here is from genome assembly GCF_031978025.1 of Erwinia sp. Lineage (NCBI taxonomy): Bacteria > Pseudomonadati > Pseudomonadota > Gammaproteobacteria > Enterobacterales > Erwiniaceae > Erwinia > Erwinia sp. Next base: position 2,358 of record NZ_DALZCD010000090.1, on the reverse strand, counting down.
AAGTCACTGAAACTCATGCCATAGGCCAGGTAAAAGATCCCGGTCAGCAGTATCACCGTGGTAATAAGATCCTTACTTTTAAACGTCTGGCCTTTTTTGGACGAGTCCTTGCGCTTTTTACTGGTAGGTTGTTCTGTTTTTTCTGCCATAGAAATACTTCCTCAGGGAAGGAATTGCTGAAAACCTGAAAGCGAGAACATGTGCAGTGGTTTCTCAGATAGCGAGTTAAAGCCGTAGAAAAGGAAAACTGCGAAGGCAATAAAGCTCTTAATGGTTAGAGACAGTGAAAAAGGGTTGAGCTGTGGGCAATAACGCGCAAACACGCCGAGTAACATTTCGGCGATCATCATCACTAACATCACCGGCGCAGCAAGGAGAATGCTGTTTTGCATTAATACCACCAGCAGATGTCCGGCCTGTTCCCAGTGAACACCCTCTAAGGAACTCCCTCGTGGAAGAATTTGATAGCTTTGCACCATCACTTCCATAAGTAGCCGCATGCCTCCGCTGGCAAAAAAAATAGCACCGAAGGCGAAGTTTAGAAAACCCGATAATATCGAGCTTTGCACTCCGTTAACCGGGTCTATACTGTCACTGATTGTCGCGCCGCGTTGGTTATCAAGAATTTCACCGAGACCGGTGACTACCCAGAAAGGCATACACAACGTAAACGATAAAATTAATCCGATAATAGATTCTTTAATTATAATAATAAGCCAACCCTGCTCTGGATTTAATATCGTTTCAAAACAGGGCCAAAGACCGATGATCGTCAGAGAGATAATCGTGTTTTTAATAATCAGATTTGACAGAACCCGTTCGCCCAGTACTGGCAGCATATAAAAGACGATCGCCAACCGCGCGTAAACGATGACAAAAGTCAGCACGCTGTGCTGAAAATTAAGATAGAACGCCACAAACAGCATATATTTTCCGTCTTAACGAAAAGCCATATAAAAAGCCTGAGTGGCGAAATTCATCATTTCGGCTGAAAACCACTCCATCAGCATAAAAATGCTGGCAAATACTGCCAGCATTTTCAGCCCAAACGGCAACGTTTGTTCCTGAATTTGCATGATTGTCTGAAACAGGCCAACGATAATACCAACGATGGTAGCAAAGGCGATAGGTACCGCCGTTAGCTTCAGCACCACGAGTAGCGCGGAATTACCAATAAATAATACATTACTCATGATGTCATCAGATCGGCGTACTGGGCGATCAGTCCTTTGGTTAACAAACTCCAACCGTTCATTGACACGAACAGAATGAGCTTAATAGGAATCGAAATGGTCACCGGGCTCATCATCATCATCCCCAACGCCAGTAGGATGCTGGAAACCACCATATCGATGACCACAAACGGGACGTAAAGATAAAATGCAATTTTAAATGCGCTCTGTATTTCGCTTAGCGCATAGGCTGGCATCAGGGTCATGAGCGGCAGGCCCGTTAATTCATAGTCTTCCACTTCAGGTTCCGGCTCACCGGCTCTTTGCTGCTGTACTTTATTAAAAAAGCGGATTAAGTCATGTTCGGAATAATTCACCAGATAAGCCCGGTAACTTCCTAATCCCTGATCCATAAGTTGAGTTACCGAACTGCTGTCATTGAAGTCGATATGGTTTTCTTCTATATATCCGGAAATTTTCTGACACACCGGCATCATGACAAAAGCGCTTAAAATAAGCGCTACGCCATGTAAGGTTAAGGTCGAAGGGACCTGTTGGATCCCGAGGGCATTGCGCACCATCACCAGCACGATGGAGAACTTAATAAAGCAGGTCCCCCCGGCAATAATAAAAGGCAATAAGGTGAAAAACGACAATAGCGCAATTAAAGAAATATCATTGCTCAACATCAGGCTGTACTCTGTTAACTGGCAGAGAGGGGGTCACGTGATTAACCTCAACCGCCAGGGATCCGTTCTCCAGAGCCACCAACTCACCGCGGGCAAATAGCTTTTTGTTGAGGTAGATTTTAATATTTTGTTCCGCTCCTGGGGTCAGCGCCAATGACGTGCCCGGCGTTATTTCATCTAATTCCGCCAGTGTCACCGTCCGGCCATCCAGCACAAATTCAATATTGACGGGCAGACTGGTCCAGTCGTGCAAAACCTCATCTTCATAGTATGCCTGGTCATACTCTTCTAACTGTTCTTCCACACTAACCTCCTGATTAGGGTAATAACTCAGCTTAAAAAGTTGGCGATCGCCTACCGCCAGATGGATAAAGTTATGTTTTATTAGCAGTGAATCCCCGGCAGCTACGTTCGTTAACTGGGCAAGGGAGAGTTGGCTGTAGCCCAACACGTAGTTCAGTTGGAAAGGCACCTGACTGGCGGAGATGGCCGGTACA
>NZ_DALZCD010000089.1:9803-14759 GCF_031978025.1 Erwinia sp. | reverse complement strand
CGCAGAATGGTGCTCGACAGAATGAAGTCGCCCAGCGGCCCGGTGAAGGAGAACAGCGCCACGACCGCCAGAATCGGCTTCGACAACGGCATAATGATTTCCACAAAAATACGGAAGTTGCCCGCGCCGTCCATCCGTGCCGATTCATCCAGATCTTTAGGAATCGAATCGAGATAGCCCTTCATCAGCCAGGTGTTCATCGGGATCATGCCGCCGACGTAAATCAGCACCAGCGCAATATGGCTGTTGATCAGCCCCAGAAGCTGCGACAGCACAAAAATAGCGATCAGCGCGGAGAACTGCGGGATCATCTGTAACAGCAGAAACAGCATCAGCCCGTTCTGCCGTCCTTTGAAGCGAAAGCGCGAAAAGGCATAGGCGGTACAGCTGACGCTGAGCAGGGTCAATACCATGGTCAGGAAGCTGATTTTCATCGAGTTCCAGTACCAGGTCAGGTAAGGCACGGTGCCGTTAAACAAATTGCGATAGTGCTGCAACGATGCATTTTCCGGAATAATCGAGCTACTGAGCAGGCTGTTGCCTGCATTCAGCGACGCGCCTACCGTCCAGATTAGCGGATAGATAATGATGGTTGAAACCGCTAACACCACCAGCCAGGTCAACGACAGGCGCACCCATTTTTCGCGTTTAATACTGACAGACTTCGCCATAACTGCTCCCTTACGCCATCTCATCTTGTTTAAACGACCGCGTCGCACGGAACTGCCACAGTGCAAGACCCACCACAAAAATCGACAGCAAAATAGTGATGGTGGCGGCTATGGCGTACTGCGAAGACGACATGGTGAGCTTATAAATCCACGACACCAGGATATCGGTCCCGCCAGCATTCGAGCCGGCTACCGCTGGCCCGCCGTTGTTAAACAGGTAGATGATGTTGAAATTATTAAAGTTGAAGGTGTACTGAGTGATGATGATCGGCGCAATGGCATAAAGCACCAGCGGCAGCGTAATGGTTTTTAACCGCGTCCACGCGCTGGCGCCGTCCATGATTGCCGCCTCATAGAGATCGTCAGGAATAGCCTGCAGCACGCCCGTGGTCATGGCGAAAACAAACGGAAAGCCTAGCCAGGTCTGCATCATGATCAGCGCCGTTTTGGTCCAGAAGGGATCGGTCATCCACGCCTTCGGCGCAATGCCAAAGAAATGAAGGATGGCGTTATTGATCACTCCAAAACTGTCGTTGAACATGCCGGCAAACACTAAAATAGTGACAAAACCGGGCACCGCCCACGGCAGGATAAAAATGGTACGGATCAGGGGCTTGAAGGGCAGATCTTTCTGATTCACCAGGATCGCCAGCATCACGCCCACGCTGCACTGCAGCGTAGTGGCCAGCAGCGTCCACACTACCGTCCATTGCAGCACATCCAGGAAAGTGGAACGCCATATCGACAGGGTGAAAATGTTGATGAAGTTTTTAAAAGCGACCCAGTCCACCAGCTTCGCCGGCGGCGTGTGGTAAAGGTTATAGTTGGTAAAGGCGATGGCGAAACCAAACAGGATCGGGAAGACCACCACAAACACCAGCAGGATAAAGCCGGGTGAAATCATCAGGTAGGGAAAGCCATCACGCAGCAGCAGCTGATACTGCTGGCGCACGCTGTGCAAGGGCTGATGGTCGTCGCGCTTCGCCCCGTTGATCCAGGCGTCACGCGCCGACAGCGCCCAGAGCGCCAGCCCGAAGGCAACGATAAGCACGCTGATAATGCCCTCGGCCAACAGGAAGATCGAGTTATCGCGCGGCACCTCTTCGCCCAGCGTGTAAAGCCCCCACAGCCCCTGCCGGAGAAAATCATGGAAGATGCCGGCAAAGCTACCCAGCAAAATCAAAAAGCAGAGCCCTTTGGCCCACTGCCGGTGGTAAAACTGGCCGCAGCCAGGCAGCAACGCCAGCAGGGCGCCGGTCGTCGCGTGGCGACGCGGACGCTTAAGCGTCGCCAGCTTTTCATCAGAAGAAATAGTCACACCCGGATCCTTATCCTGTGCGGGTTACCCCGCGAACCTGCATTACTGGTTACTGGCCTGCATCGCTTCGATCTGCATGGAAATTTGCTTCACGGCGTTATCCAGCGCGGCCTTCGGTTCCTGCTTGCCGGAAACGCTTAGCTCCAGCGCGGCGTTAGCCGGGCCCCAGACTTCCTGTATTTCCGGTACGCCCGGCATCGCCGACGCTCGAGTCGCCTGTACCGCTACCGCGTTGGCTTTCTCGTCATCTTTAATGATCGGATCGTTCATCAGTGCAGTTACCGGCGGGATCTCCTGCGTTTTCTGATAGCGCTCTTTCGCGTACTGCGGTTGGTTGATAAAGGTGATGAATTTCTGCGCCAGCGTCCGGTCTTTGCTCCAGGTCGAGACCACATAACCTTTGACGCCGAGGAACGAACTCATCGGCTTGCCGTTAGGCAGCAGCGGGAGCGGCGCCACGCCATAGTTGATGCCCGCCGCCTGATAAGGCTGGAAGGCCCACGGTCCGTTGATAACCGCCGCGGCTTTTTTCTCGGTAAACAGGGAGTCAATGGCATTCAGGCCGTTTTCGCCCATGATGCCGCTCGGTAACAGCCCTTCGCTGAAGAAACGCTTGAGGTAAGTCACGGCTTCGACGCTGCCAGCCGTGCTTAATCCGACATCCTGGGTAGCGAGGGCACCCTTGCTGTCTTTGCCAAAGATGTAGGCGCCCATCGGCGACATAACGCCCCAGCTGTAGTAAAGCTGGTCAAATTTCGCTAACAGGCCATATTGCTGCACCGCACGCTGTTTCTGAGAGAAAGCGCGATACTCCTCCAGCGATTTCAGCGGTGACGGCAGCAGATCCTTGTTGTAAATCAGCACCAGCGTTTCGACGGCTTTTGGGATGCCGTAAACCACCTTACCCTGCGTGAATGCCGCCATGGCGGATGGCGTGTAGATCGCCTGCTCTGCTGCTGCAACGTCCAGCGGCGCCAGTAGCCCCTGTACGACCGCGCTGCCCAGCTGATCGTTAGGGATAACCAACACGTCCGGCCCAATGCCGGCCGGGCCATCGAGTCGTAATTTTTCAACCTGCTGGGCAAACGGCATCTCCTGCACCTTCACCTCAACATTAAACTGCTTTTGAAAATCGACGACCGCCGTTTTAATGCCGTCCGATTTTTTAATATCCTCCCAGACGGTGAGCTGTTGCGCGGCCCAGGCCGACTGATTCAGCACCAAGGCTGACAGAAGAAGGGTAACGCCGGATTTGATTTTCATTAAACACCCCATGTGAAGGTATGACATTTTTAGCTGTCACGTGCTGTGATCAGGTCGCGCAATGGGCGTTTTGACTCGGCTTTCTCAGGCTACAAAGCCAAAACGACGTATCGCATTGGCGGCCTAAGCTACGCGTAACCGCGACCGCGCTCCAGCCCCTTCATATCAATGTGTGATCGGTATTACAGAAATCAACAACAGCGGTAGGGCGCGCTCCGGCACGGCGTTATAGTCAGCGCAGGCACCATCAGGGCTGACGTGAAAATGACAGAATTGTCATACGTAGTACATCCATAACCAGCCAAACCTTCTTGCCATGAGGATCAGCATGTCCAGTATCAGACTGAGAAACGTCACCAAACGCTTTGGTAAAACAGAAACGCTGAAAAATATCGATCTTGATATTGAGGCGGGCGAGTTTGCCGTTTTCGTCGGCCCCTCCGGCTGTGGTAAATCCACCCTGCTACGGCTGATTGCCGGACTGGAAGAGATAAGCGACGGTGAGATCCTGATTGGTGACGAGGTGATGAATGACATCGCGCCCGCTCATCGCGGCGTGGCAATGGTGTTTCAGTCCTATGCGCTTTACCCACATATGACGGTGGCAGAGAACATCGGCTACGGCCTGAAGGTTAACGGCGTGCCGAAAGCGAAGATTCAGCACCAGGTAGAGATGGTGTCGAAAACGCTGCAGCTTTCCCATCTTCTCGACCGTAAACCGAAACAGCTTTCTGGCGGCCAACGTCAGCGTGTTGCCATTGGCCGCGCTATTGTGCGTAACCCGCGGGTATTTATGTTTGATGAGCCGTTGTCGAACCTGGATGCCGAACTGCGTGTTGATATGCGGCTGCACATTGCCAGGCTGCATCAGGAGCTGAAGACCACCATGGTTTATGTCACCCACGATCAGATCGAGGCGATGACGCTGGCAGATAAGATCGTCGTGATGAACTACGGCAAGGTGGAACAGGTTGGATCGCCTATGGCGCTTTATTACAATCCGGTAAACCGCTTTGTCGCCGGCTTTATCGGCTCGCCGAAAATGAATTTCCTCCCGGCGCGCGTACAGCAGTGCGGCCCCAATGGACTTATCGCCAGTATCAATGAGGGCGAACATACGCTGCAGCTGCCGCCGCCAGTGCGCCTGTTACAGCCGGGCGACGCCATTACGCTGGGTATTCGCCCGGAGCAGCTACACATTGGCGGCGACGCCCCGCTGCATCTCGACTTTCACTGTGAAGTCGTTGAGCGGCTTGGCAATAATACCTACCTGTTTGGCCAGGGCCACGGTCACGATGGCTTCAAAATGCTGTTGCCGGGCGACGTGCATTTCCGCCCTTACCAGAAGCTGAAGCCCACTTTTCACCCTCATCACTGCATGGTGTTTGACGCCGAAGGCATGCGCATCAGCGCCGATATCGCTATGCCACAGGTTCGTGCTGCCTGACCCATAAGGCGACCTCTTTTCGTTCGCTGATGTCGGACGAAAAGAGAACGCCCCTCCCCTCTCTGCAGGCTCCAGTCATATCGCAACAAAAGAAAGCCTGACCTGCGGCTTTATAGCAGGTGGCTTCCATGCCTGACGAAGAGAAAAGCGGACTTAAGGCGTTATAGCAGGCTCTTTCCATGCACGGGAAAGAGAGAAGCTGACTTAAGGCGTTATAGCAGGTGCCTTCCATGCCCGACGGAGAGAAAAGTGGACTT
>NZ_DALZCD010000089.1:0-9793 GCF_031978025.1 Erwinia sp. | reverse complement strand
ACTTAAGGCGCCCAACTCTCTCCAAACAGGCCCTGGCCCTGCTCGCCTTCTTTCCACCGCCCGGGAAGACGTGACGTAAAGAACGCCATCGTCGGTGAAAGACAGCGCCAAAACCGCCAGCTGGTCCGATTTTTTGCTTCCCGTTTTCTTCTCCTGTTTCTTCAGGAACGCTTTTTCTCCCTTCTTACGCCCCTGATGAAGCAAACTCGCCTGATTCGGCTATGCTCAAATACAGGTTATTCCTAAGGCAAGGCGTCAAAAGCCGTGCCATGCTTAATTACACAACGGATCAATACTTGGTGAGGAAATCATGAAAAAAACGATTATTGCACTTTCTGCTCTTCTGCTGGCTTCTCCTGTTTTTGCCGCCACACATGCAACAGATGACACCGTAGCTGCCGCTAACGAAGGCGCTAACACGGCAAAAGAGAAACTGCATCAGGCGCAGGATCAGGGCAAAGAGCTGAAGCTGAAGTCCGAACACGCGACGGAAGGCAAAAGCGGGACCACCACCAGTAAAGCCAGTGAAGGCACGCAGAAAGCGTGGCACAAAACCAAAGAAGGCACGGAGAAAGGATGGGATGCCACCAAAGAAGGCACCCAGAAAGGCTGGAATAAGACCAAAGAAGGCGCCAGCGATATGAAAAAGAAAGTCACTGACTAATCGCCCGTTCTCCGGGTAAATAAAAGGCCGCTATTGCGGCCTTTTGCTTTTTTCAGGCAGGCGCTTTGGCCAGACTTCCCGTTTCACGCCGCTCAACGACTGATACTGGCATTCAGCGCATCAATAGAAGTTTGCAGCCCTGCCTCGACGCTCATGGTCAGATCTTCCATTTCCAGCGATACGTAGCCGTCATAGCCGGTCATGCGCAGGACCGAGAAAAACTCTTTCCACCACAGCAAATCTTTACCGCAGCCTACCGCCACATAATTCCACGTTCTTGTTTTCGTCTGGGTAACCGGCTGCGTTTCCATCAGCCCGTCAATATCCGCCAGGCCTCTTTCTATACGCGCATCTTTACCGTGCACATGGAATACCGCCCCTTCCAGCTTTCTGGCGGCGGCGATCGGATCGGCCCCCATGGCGATCAGATGGGAAGGATCGAGATTGATCCCTATCATCTCATCAACCGCATTACGCAGCCTTAACAGCGTGGACGGGTTGTAGACCAGCTGGCTCGGAAACTCTTCAATAGCAATTTTTTCAATGCCGTGCGCACGCGCGTGCTGAACAAATTTTTTCCACCAAGGGATGGCTACCTCATCCCACTGATAGCGCAGCACGCCGGGCATATAGTCGGGCCAGGAAACGGTTGAGGCAATCCAGTTGGGTATTTTATCTTCCGGGCTGCCCCCGGGCAGACCGCTCATCATCACTATTTTTTTCACGCCCAGCCTGCCCGCCAGCTCGACCGTTTTATAACTGCTGAGCGTATGCTTTTCGCCCAGCTCGCCGGGTGCCAGCGGATTGCCCGAGCAGTTCAGCGCCACGATTTCCATCTCGCGCTGCTGCAGCGCCTGACGAAACGCGTTCAGTTTCTCTTCTGAGGCCAGCAGTTCGTCAGTGTTCACATGCGGACAGGGTGACCAGCCACCCGCCGTCATCTCCACGCCATCAATACCATAGCTTTTTACCCGGTCCAGCATTTCGGTAAAAGGTAGGTTTGCCAACACATCAGTACAAAGTGCAAGTTTCATTTCTGATCCTTAAATTATCGGGTCCGGAAAAATGACAGCGCCTGTCAGCGAGGTCAGAATTCGGCCTTTTTAAACAGGGTGATAAAGTCTTTTTTATTGTCGGCCATCGCTAACAGCGTGGTTTTCCATTCGTTACCAAGCAGGTCGGCAATACTGGCAATCACCTGAAGATGCTCGTTTTCCCTGGTGGCTACGGCTACGACGATAAAAGCCACTTTGCCTTTTCCCCAGCTGACCCCCTGTGGAAACTGCAAAACCTGGCATCCGGTTTTAATCACCAGGCCAACGCTCTCTCTGGCGCAGTGTGGCAAAGCAATGCCCGCACCCAGCCAGGTCGGGACGCTGTTTTCCCGCGCCAGCATGGCGGCCAAAAATCCCTCTTTAACATAGCCGCCCTGCTGCAGGGCCTCGGCCGCCTGCCTTATCGCTTCTTTTTTAGAAGAGGCCTGACAGTTAAGAAAAATATTTTCCGGTGAAAGTGTCAGCATAGTCAGCTCCTGTTACGGGCCATTAGCGATAGAGTGCCGGACGTGGCGGTACGGTTACGGCATGTTGTAAACCATCTTTTAACGAGGCCAACCCGGCATCACAGACCAGCGCGACCACGTAGCCATCCCAGGAAGAGGGGCCGCTCATCTCTCTGCCGTTGCTGATATCGTCGATAAAATTTTGCACCTCGCGATCGTAGGCGGTGGCAAAACGTTCCATGCAGGTTTTTGCAATATGTCGCCCTGCTCCGTTGGCCGAGCGCGTCACGGTCAACGCCTGCTCGGTCAGGCTGGCAATCGCATTTTCGCCAATCACTTCACAGCAGATGTCGTAACCATACTGACAGTTAACAAACAGCTCATCATCAATGCGCACGCCCGATTCCGTCTCGAAAATCGCGATCAGGGGATCCTGTAAATGCGGCAGCGCACGGCTGGTTTTTTTACGCGGCTTATCCACGCGTACCGAGACGATATTTTCATTAAGCAGGTAACGGATAATATCGATCTCGTGCGTTGCGGAGTCGTTGATAGCCATTTCCTGCGTATAGTTCTCCGGCACTGACGGATTACGGTGCGCGCAGTGCATCAGCAAAATGTCCCCCAGCTCGCCGGACGCAATACTCTGCTTCAGCGCAACATAACCAGGATCGAAGCGGCGCATAAAGCCAAGCTGCAGCAGTCTTTTACCGTAGGCCGTTTCAGCTTCAATGATCGTTTCCGACTCGGCAGCGGTTGGCGTGAGCGGCTTTTCACAAAAAATGGGCTTGCCGGCTTTGATAGCGGCCAGGATCTGTTCCTGATGGGCCGGCCCGATAGAACAGATAAAAATAGCGTCTACCTTGTCTGAATTGATCATCTCAATCGCATCATAAAAAGCGGTGGCCTGATAGTGCTGTGCCAGCGTATCGGCCACGCCGCTGTTGATATCGCAAACCGCCGTGACCTGCGCATTGTTAATGACCGTACTGAAGCGTTGCAGATGGTCGCGGCCAATCATGCCCAGACCAATTAATCCGATGTTTACTGACATTACCTTTACCTCACTTTTAGAAACGAAATTTGTTTTCGATTTGTTCCAGGGTCAGCCCGCGCGTCTCGGGCAGGAATTTCACCAGCAGGAGCAGCATGATGAGATTACTGGCCGCAAAGAAACCGAACGTCATGCCGCCCCCGTAGTGGTTAAGCAATAGCGGGAAGAGAGACTGGATAATAAAGTCGAAGATCCACAGGCCGAACACGGCAATGCCCATTCCCAGGCCGCGCATCCGCAGCGGATAGATTTCGGCCAGCATCAGCCAGAAAACAGGCGCGATCCAGCCCTGCATAAAGACCAGAAACAGCAGCATCAGCCCAAGAATGATGTAGCTCGCGCCCGCAAAATCAGCGTGCAAACTCTCCACGCCATTCAGGGTTTCGGTATGGAAGAACAGCCTAAAAGAGAGGCCGATCAGCACCAGACTTAGGGTGACTCCCGCCTGGCCGGTAAAGAAGATTTTCCTGCGCGAATGTTTGCCAATCAGCATCATGCCCAGCAGCGTCGCCAGAATGGAAACCACGCCGTTTGCGACGGCACCGGTGACCGCCGCCGCATCGCCCAGGCCGGTCGATTTAAGCACCGTCGGCGCATAGTACATAATGGTGTTGACGCCCGTGACGCGGGTTGCCAGCACGATCATCAGGCCCGTCAAAATCAGCTGGATAACCCAGGGTTTTTTCAGCTCGGCAAAGAGATTCAGTTTTAGCGCGTCGATCTGCATAACCTGCTGGATCTCGTTAACTTCGCGATCCACTTCCTCCGGCTGGCGAAGGGTTTTCAGCACCGACACCGCCTGGGCAGTGTCGCCGCGGCGCAGCAGAAAGCGTGGTGATTCCGGCATCATCAGCATACCCACCCACAGCAACGCGCCAGGAATGGCCGGGATAGCCAGCATAATGCGCCAGCTGTGCGCCAGATCCGGGTAGAAATTAACGATGCCGGCATTAACCGTATAGGCGAGAAACTGGCCAATAACGATCATTAATTCGTTGACCGTAACCAGATGTTCGCGCTGGGCAGGTCGCGCAAGTTCCGAGATATAGACGGGCACGGTGACGGAAGCGCAGCCGACGGCAAGCCCAAGCACAAAGCGAGCAATAATCATGGCAGGCACATCCCAGGCGAAAGCGGTGCCAAGCGCGCCAAAAATAAATATCACCGCGACCCACAGCAGATTTTTTCGCCTTCCCTGTTTATCCGATAAATAGCCGCCAAATAGCGAACCTAACGCCGCGCCGAACAGCAGAAAGAAAGTAATAAATCCCTCCTGTACCGTCGTGAGTTGCAGATCGGATTTCATAAATATCAGCGCACCGGAAATAACGCCGGTATCGTAGCCAAAGCATAATCCTCCGAGGGTGGAAACCAACGTAATAAAGCGCATTCGATCGGGATTTTGCAGATGATTTTTATCCATATTTTTTCCGTCTGGTTTAAAGGGCCGGATGAATAAAGTCGTTATCTTTTTATAAAACGTCTTCACAGCGAGGTTGAGCGCGCGAAATAAAGTAATCGATAACATAGTAAAGCGAGCCTGAACGCTGTGAACCGCTAAAACATACACCGAAATGAAAGAAAACTACCATCATGAAAAACGGCGAAACATTCATACCGTGCTGAGGATCAATATTCTGCTTAAATTTACCGATAACGAGTGATAAAAATCACACTCTGATTTTATTACGTTGACTTAGCAAGAATGGAGATATTTCCCCAACCCTTTCTTCAGGTCTTTTTAATTAAATATCGAGGCGAAAACAAAGCAAAATACAGACAAAAAATTACTGCTATCGCTTATTACAGGTAACAGTAAATTCACGGCCGTCCTGCGGAAAATGGCTATTCTTCAAGCCTGGCTTAGTGTTCTGGTCATTCGGGCGGTGGCTGTTTCTGAGGGGGTGAGTTATTTTCTTTTATTCCAGGCAACAGCCTTTTCTCAAGTTCAGATTTCATTCTGCTATTTTGATGATTTTTGATCGATGCGAGGTAAGTCAGGTTATGCACGCGCCTGAACGAAGCCCCTGGAAAAAGAAGGGGGTTAGCCGTTCAGCGATAAACATGCTAATGAACTTTTCGTTTCACCGCGTGAGCAGAATGTGACGCGGATCGGATTCAAATGCGGCTGGCTGGCGCATAGCGCAAAAAATGAGAGTATCTTACAGAGACCCGCTTCATACTTTTTTACAAATCAAAGAGTTATAATGAAAGGAAAAGCAAATTTGATGACTACAGCCGATGGGCTTTAATGCAAGAATAGCTTTTTTAACCCCGGAGAACCTATGCTGACATTTTGCCTGAATGAACGACTGCCCGCGGGTGGTCTGGAAACCAGCATCCGGCCGCGCCTGCTGTTTATGTGTCGGACAGAGGGCATGGGTGCTGCCACGCCGCGCGTAATGCATCGTCACGAGGAACGATTTGAGCTGATGTTTGTTATGCAGGGCAGCGGGACTTACCATATTGATGGCCATTCTTATCAGGCAAAGCAGGGTGACTTGCTGTTATTTAATGCTGGCGTGCTGCATGATGAATGCCCGCGCGCCACGGAAGATCTGGCGTTATTCAGCTGCGGCGTAACGCAGTTAACGCTACCGGGGCTGCCAGTAAATCATTTAACGCCGCGCAGCCAGACGGCAATGATGCCGTCCGGAGCGTATTACCATGAAATCCGCCAGCTCTTTTTGCAGATGTGGGATCACCTTAATAGTAAAAAGCCTTACGCCAGTGAAATAAGCCACAGCCTGTTACAGGCGTTGCTGTTAATTTGCCGGACAATCTGGATAGAAAAAAAAGAGGTCGTGGACGCCAGCGCGTTATCGCCGGGCCAGCGTATCAGGGATTATATTGATGAGCATTATAAAGATAACCTTGATTTTCGTTTAATTACCGCCGAACTGAACATGAACCGTTTTTATCTGGCGCATCTTTTTAAAGAATTTTCAGGTTACTCGCCGAAGCAGTATCAGACCCGGCGAAGAATTGGCGAGGCGCAAAATTTATTACTTAGCACCGATCTGGGCGTTACCGAAGTAGCCAATGCGGTAGGCTATGACAATGTAAATAACTTTCACCGTATTTTCCATAATTTGGTTGGCATTCCGCCCGCACGTTATAAAAAATTCTGGTTAACAGGCGAAATAAAAAATTTATCGCCATCCGGGCAGCCTGCTGCTTCTGCTTGAGATGACGCTTTTGCGGGACGCTTGTCTCATCGATAAGCCCGCCCTTTCTTAAGATTCTTAAGGTTTTCCTAACCTTTCGCTGCCACACTGAAATGACTCTTTTCTTGCCTGGATTGCTGGGATGTCCCTGATGCAGCTTAAAAGGGTGTCGCTGAGCCGCCACCTTTTCCTGATCCTTTTCTCTGCTTATATTGCCTTATTTCTTAATCTGGCCTTTTATCGCCAGGTCCTGACGGCGATGCCGCTGACCACGCTTCACACCACGCTGGTTTTTCTTTCCATGCCGCTGGTCGCCTTCAGCGTCATTAATATCGTGCTGACTATTGCCTCCTTTTTCTGGCTGGACAGGCTGCTTATCGCCCTGTTTATCCTGGTTTCCGCTGCTGCTCAGTACTTTATCTGGAACTACAATATCGTGCTCGACCGCTCGATGATTGTGAATATGCTGGATACCACCGCGTCAGAATCCTTTGCGCTAATGACGCCACAGTTGGTGATCAGTCTGCTGCTTTCAGGCGCGCTTTTTATCTTCCTGGCATTCTGGATCCGAATTAAAAAACCGTCGGGCCTGTTAACCAGCGTAGTGCCACGCGCTATCAATCTGGCCGCTTCGGCGATAATAATTTTGCTCATCGCCCTGCTCTTCTATAAAGATTACGCCTCGTTGTTTCGCAATAATAAAGAGCTGGTGAAATCGCTGAGTCCTTCCAACAGTATCGCCGCCACCCTCTCCTGGTACAGGCACAACCAATTGACGCACCTGCCGCTGGTCAGGCTGGGAGAAGATGCGCATCAAAGCCCGCAAATGCTCAACAGCGCAAAAAAAAGCCTGACTATTATCGTGCTGGGTGAAACCTCGCGTGCGGCAGATTTTTCGCTTTCCGGCTACCCGCGTCAGACCAATCCACTGTTGGCAAAAGACGGCGTTGTCTATTTTCCACAGACGGCGTCCTGCGGCACATCTACGGCGGTTTCGGTGCCCTGCATGTTCTCTGGCATGCCGCGCGCGCACTATGACGACGTGCTGGCAGGCCATCGCGAAGGCCTGCTGGATATCGTGCAGCGTGCGGGCCTTAGCGTATTGTGGAATGAAAACGACGGGGGCTGCAAAGGGGCCTGCGACAGGGTGCCGCATCAGGATATGACTCGTCTGGATTTGCCGGGCCAGTGTATTAACGGCGAGTGCTACGATGAGGTGTTATTCCACGGCCTGGATGATTATATTAATCAGCTAAAAGGTAACGGTGTCATCGTGCTGCACACCATCGGGAGCCATGGGCCAACCTATAACCATCGCTATCCGCCGCAATTTCGGCAGTTTACGCCAACCTGCGAGACGAATCAGATCCAGGATTGTTCCAAAGAACAGCTGGTCAATACCTATGACAACACGCTCCTTTATGTCGATTACATCGTTGATAAAGCAATAACTGTATTAAAATCACATCAGGATCGTTTTACCACCAGCCTGGTTTATCTCTCCGATCACGGGGAGTCGCTAGGCGAAAACGGGGTCTATCTGCATGGCATGCCTTACGCCATCGCGCCCGAAGAGCAAAAACACGTGCCGCTGCTGGTTTGGCTGTCGCCCGACTACCAGCAACGTCACGCGATAGATATGGCGTGTATGAATAAGCTGACAAAAAACAAATGGTCGCAGGATAACTTCTTTTCTACGGTGCTGGGGCTGACCGGCACGGTGACAAAAGAATATGTGCCTGGCGACGATATCCTGACCGCCTGTCGGAGTAAGAACCGGTGAAAATCCTTGTAGTGGAAGACGATGCCCTGCTGTTGCAGGGCCTGTTAATGGCGCTGGAAGGCGAAGGGTACGTCTGCGATGGCGTGAGCACCAGCCGCGATGCGGAAGCCAGCCTGACAAGCGGCCTTTACAGCCTGCTGATCCTCGATCTGGGCTTGCCGGATGAGGACGGCCTGCGCCTTTTACTGCGCCTGCGCCGTCAGAAGAAAAGGTATCCTGTCCTGATCCTTACCGCGCGTGATACGGTCGGCGACAGGATCACCGGGCTGGACGCAGGCGCGGACGATTACCTGATTAAGCCCTTTGCGCTGGACGAGCTGCTGGCGCGTATCCGGGCGCTGATCCGCCGCGATGTGAATCAAGGTGACAGCAAGGTGACGTTCGGCCAACTGTCGTTAGATATGACGCACAGGCAGGTCCATCTGGCCGACAGGCTGCTGGAGCTGACGCCGAAAGAGTACGCTATTCTGTCACGGCTGATGCTTAAGGCAGGCCAGCCGGTGCATCGTGAGATCCTCTATAACGATATCTATAACTGGGAAACGGAACCGTCGACCAACACGCTGGAAGTACACATTTATAACCTGCGCGACAAAATCGGCCGGTCGGCCATCCGTACCGTGCGTGGCTTTGGCTACGCCCTGATCAAACCCGAGTCTGATACAGATGAGTAACCTTTTCTTTCAACGTCACGGCAACACGATGCGTTTTCGCCTGCTGATGGCAGTGGGCCTGATCTTGCTGTTCTGTCAGGTGATTAGCGTGGCGTGGCTGTGGCATGAAAGTAAAGAGCAGATCCAGCTACTGGTGGACGCGGCGCTGCACAATCGCGATCAGCACAAGCATGTGGAAAGAGAGATCCACGAAGCGGTTGCCAGCCTGGCCGTGCCGAGTGTGATCATGATTACCCTTGCCCTGCTGCTCTGTTTCCAGGTCGTCAAATGGATTACACGGCCGCTGTCCGAACTGCAAAAACAGCTGGAAAACCGCAGCGAGAACGATCTCGATCCCATCAGCTGCACGCATTCAGTGCGCGAGGTGGATGCCGTGACTCAGGCCGTCAATGCGCTGATTACGCGACTGACCACCAGCCTGGAGCGCGAACGCCTGTTTACCGCCGACGTTGCACACGAGCTGCGTACGCCGCTGGCGGGCTTAAGACTGCATCTGGAACTGATAGAGAAGAAGCACGAGATTAACGTGCGCCCTTTGCTACAGCGCCTGGATCAAATGACCAACAGCGTCTCTCAGCTGCTGCAGCTGGCGCGCGTCGGGCAGTCTTTTACCGCCGGTAATTACCAGCAGGTTTCCCTGATGCAGGATGTGATTGCGCCCATGAGCCATGAAATGCAAATGATGCTGCAGCAGCGCGGGCAGACGCTGGAAGTGATCGCGGTGTCGGATGCCACGGTGCGTGGAGACGCTACGCTGCTGAGTGTATTGTTAAGAAACCTGCTTGAGAACGCGTACCGTTACAGCCCGCCAGATACGGTAATTACCGTTCGCGTTGAAACGGGGGCGGGTACGGTGCTGGCCGTGGAAGATCAAGGCCCCGGCATCGACGAAAGCAAAAGCGGCGAGCTTAGCCGCGCCTTTGTACGGATGGACAGCCGCTATGGCGGTA
>NZ_DALZCD010000088.1:0-14815 GCF_031978025.1 Erwinia sp. | reverse complement strand
GGAACCGTCGCTGCCACCGCCGCCCATGGTCGCCAGAGCGATACCGAGCAGCGCACCAACCGCGCCAACGCCAACGGCATTGGAGTTGCCGGCAGAAAGGGTGGTGGCTTCACTACCGGCGGCGACGCCTGCTGAAGCGGATGCTGGTGCGGCAAAAGCGGCATGGCTGCCTGTCATCATCAGGAACAAAGCCAGCGCAGTGGTTTTTTTCATTATTCTTATCCTCAGGCGTTATAACAGGTGTTGTTGGCGCAAAGCTTAGTTTCATTTCTTTGCGTTGCAAATAGCGCTAAAAGGGGGGTTTTAGCATTTTTCTGGTTGAAAATGGTGCAAACAGATCCAGCTTTAACCAGAGAAGAAAAGCAGTAAAAAGCCCGCTACAGGTGGATGATTTCTGGCGAGCGGCAGGCAGTAAGAGGCAGGCAGATGAAATTACAGAATAATCTCAATCTGTAAAACAACGCATAAGGGCGGGGAAGTGCCCGGCGCTGGTCATAAAAAAGATCCACTTTAAAGTAGAGTTTTACTGCTTTTTTCGGAATAAACGATGACGCCGAACGGCGCGATTTTGCCGCTGTTCTGACTTAAGGTAAATTGCGGGCCGAAAAAATGTGTAATGATATTTTTTCTCGTTAAGAAATATGAACAAAAAATGACGAAAGTGCCCTCAGTGACTGATTTCCTTATAAAAAGCTAAAAATAGCGGCACTATCTAAATAACCAGTTTAAACCTCTATGAGATGGCAATCTCCCCAGCATCTGCCAGACTTAAAATTTACCGGCAACAGGAGGAGACGATGAGTACCGATCACGATCTACTGGCTTCAAGCGATGAAGAAGTGTGTAACATCATTGGTAAAGCGGTGGTTGACCTGAGTATCACCGGGCAGCCTGTCAATAAGGCCACGCTGGCACTCAAGCTGTTAGCGATGGCGGATCAGGACAATGATGAAGAGCGAATTTTACTCTACTGGATTGCCCGAAGAGCAATCAACCAGCCACACAGATTTGCCGCAGCCAGTTACTGACGGTCCGTGGCACCCCGGTAGTTTGCCGGAAGAACGGCCGCTTTCAGAAGCGGCCGTTTTTACGTTCAGGTTATGCGCCTTACCCAGGGGATCTGCCGTAACAACCAGATAATGGCAGCAGAGATGACGAAACAGACCAGCGCGACGGCAGGAATCGTCAGCGTGGACGAATAGCTTTCAAATTCGATGTGGAGTAGACGCAGCAGCGGCTCCAGCACCATCAGATGCACGAAAAAGATCCCAGGGCTCAGACGCGACAGGCTGTGAATAAGCCGCACGGTACGCTTGCCGTAGTGGAAGGGGGCATTCAGCAGCATAAAGAAGCAGGCCAGCGACACCACTACCAGCGTCGGCGCGGAGTAGAACAGAAAAATGGGGTTAGGCGCAAACGTGCTGATGGAAAGTGAATAGGTCATTACCGCAGTTAAAACCGAAGATAAAATAAAGATAATGCCTGAGATAATGACTTTAGGATTGATATCGAACCGCCTTGCCACCCCGCCAATAATATAAAAACCGGACAGGTACACCACCATATCGATATTGCTGGGCTCGGGGATTGCGTGGCCTTCCAGCAGGTTCGCCTTAACATTGTCAAACAGCATATAAACCGAAGCCAACACAAACCAGACGGTAAGCGTGTAATTGACGCGCTGCTGGCTGCCGTTTTGAATAAACGTGTTCAGAAGAGGCGTGACCAGATAAAGCAGTATCATCGTGTAGATGAACCACAGGTGAGGATAAGCAGGCGTGCTCAGGAGTTCCAGCAGGCTGACCGGTGTCGTATCCGCGTTAACTTCTTTATTATAAATAATATAGATAACGGACCAGGCAACCAGCGGGATGACCAAATCCAGCACGCGAGTTTTCAGCGTGCTGAGCAAAGATTCATTTTTATTCAGGGAAACATAGCCGGCAATAAGCAGAAACAGAGGAAAAGCGATGCGCCCGAGTGCCTCATACATGACGGCAACTGACCAGGCCAGGTGGAAATAGCTGAAAGGCACGGCCGCCGTATGCAGTAAAACAACCAAATAAGTGGCTACCAGCGTCAGCAGCTTAATATTCATTTTTTTCAACACTCAACTCCTTGTCAGGAAGCGTAATCGGACGCGAGCAGTCAGATTATAGCCAGTCGGCTAAAGGTAACATACTCCGTCGTGCAGACGTATCTCCGGACAGGAAAAAAGCGGTCAGGCGCGGTGGGAAGAAGCCTCAATGGTCAGCGTACCGGGACACATCTCGGCAGGTTTGACGAGACGATATTCGGCCTGGCCCTGATGGATATAGAGGCAGGCACGGCCTGCCGACCCGCCATCCTGTTCCTGAGAAAGCGTTAGCGTCACTTTTTGCGCCAGCGCGTTGAAAGGGAGCAGCATAGCAAAAAGCGCTGGTACGGCCAGTAGCGTTAAAGTGTTCATTCCATTCATCATAAACAGCCAGAAGTTAATAGAAGGGGCCCGGCTCTGCTTTTGTCAGGCACTGCCAGTCATAAGCTATGACGGTAGCGTCCCGACGCGTCGACCTGCAAGCTTTCACGCATAATATCGGACGAAGCCTGGGGAAATCAGCTGGAAAACTCTTAATATAGCTGGAAGTAAATTTTTTGCCGGTTTTCAGCAGGAAGTTAATGAGAAATCAACAGATTTTATATGATGAGAAGAGAGGTTTTGCTTTTTCAGGGCCAGCCTGAAATAGACTATAGCGAAAAAAAGGGAATTTGGCTTAGGCGGAAAAATTGCCTCGGGAAGTGGGAAACCCTACTGCACTTCCTGAGGCTATGCAAATGCATAATACGTTACGGACGGAATGTAGACTTTTTTGATGCCTTGTACAAGTTTTATTTAAGTCTGTACAGTTTTATGTTAATGCATAGTTATGCATAAGCCCTGAGCGGATCGTTTGCACGCAGGATCCGGATCGATCGGGATCCAAAAACCTTCAGGAGCGTGCGGCAAAAGCCTCAGCGGAAGGCGTGCCGTTAGGGAAAGCGGAGAAAATATTCTGTCGGAAAAGGCGAAAGTTGTTAAAATTACTCTTTATCCTTTTCCATGGAAGCCGCTATGTCATCAGAAATCGCCCATCCTTCAAGCAGCCCTAAACAGGCCGCGCTCCAGCTGGTTATTGAACTGGTTCGCGCCGGTAAGCTCAGTCCGTTACAGGGCGATGCGTCGAATATGATCTCCATTTATGAGCAGTTCAAAACGCACTTTGAATCCGATAAGCATAAACACTCGGCCGATTCCGCTATCTCCTGATACTTCGGCGGGCGGTTTACCGCCCGCTTCGTGATTACAGCTTACTGACCGCGTCGTAATACAGCATGTTCACGCCAATACTCTGCTGTGCACCCTGTACATTGCTGCGTAATCCGACCAGCTTCTGTCCCTGAAGCGTCACCACATAAGGCGAATCCTGCTGGATCTGCGTTTGCAGCTGCTGGTAAAGCGCGCTGCGCTTTTGTGCATCGCTTTCGGCCGCCGCCGCCCGCGTCTCCCGGCTCAGCTGTGGGATAGCCCATCCCAGCCGCCATGCCAACGTTTTCGGCCCGCCAGGCACGTTGTAGGCAAAGGCGCTGGCATTAGTATTGGGATCGATATAGTCCGCGCCCCAGTAAATAAATATCGACTGAAAATCCCGTCCGCGCATTTTGCCCCACACCTCGGCTTCCGCTACCGGCTGAATAGCAATCTGAATGCCCGCTTTGGCAAAACTTGCCTGCAGCGCCTGCGCCACATCGGTATAGGGTGGCTGGTTAACGATGGTTAAAGAAAAGCGGGTGCCGGGCCTGATGCCGCCCTGCTGTAAAATGGCTTTAGCCTTCGCCAGATCATAATGAAAAGGCTGGTTTTCCAGCGCGCCATCAAATCCCTGCGGCAGGAAGCTTTGATGCACCTGGTACTGTCCTTTTAACAGCTGTTGCGAAATAGCCTGATAATCCACCAGCCAGCGCGCGGCCTGCCACAGCGCCGGATTACTTAGAGCAGGCTGCTGCTTATCCTGCGTGTTAAAGCCAAGATAGTAAACCAGGCTGGAAGGGAAGCTGGCAACGGTGACGCCGGGCTGATTTTTCAGGGCTGCGAATTGATCCGCGCCTAAATCGTAGGCCACGTCCGCATCACCCTGTTGCAGCAGCAGGCGACGTGAACCGGCATCGGCCACGCCTTTCAAAATAACCCGTTTCAGCTTCGGTGCCGGTGCGGCACGCGTGTTTTCTTCCAGCACCAGCGCCTGCTGCGGCACGAAATTGCGAATGCTGTAGGCGCCGCCGCCAGCGGAATGGGTACGCAGCCACTCATTGCCGTAATCGTCGTGGCTGGCGTGCTGCATAGCCAGCTTGCGATCGACAATGGAAGCCACTGGCGCGGTCAGCAGGCGCAGCGCCAGCTCGCGGCCGATACTGGCTGGCCAGCGGATCTCCACCTCTCTGTCGCTGCGGCGGATCAGCAGCTGGTCAATGTTTTCAGGTGTCCAGCCAAACTCGGCCAGGATAAACGAGGGCGTTTTATTCAGCTTCACCACGCGGCTCAGTGACCAGATCACGTCGTCGGCGGTGACCGGACTGCCGCTGGCGAAAGTGGCGGGCTTTAAAGTGAAAAGCAGGCTGTGTTCGCCCTCACCCGGCTGCCACGACGCCGCCAACTGCGGAGCCAGTTTTGTAGGATCGTTACGATCGGCATCGACCAGCTTCTGATAGAGATTGATCAAACTGCTGCTGCTGACGGTTTCAAAGCTTTCAGCCGGATCAAAGCTGATAATGCCGTCCAGTGGAAGGGCGACGACCAGCGTGTCGGCTGGCGTAGCCGCGTGGGCCTGCATAATGAACAGGCTGGCAAAAAGAGCAGAGGCAAACTGGCGCATCGGCGTATCCTGAAGAGAGTGATATCAGGACTATAAGGGGAAAACAAGAGGCGGGGAAATGCGAATTCCGGCAAGGGTTAGCCATTTAGGATATTAGCCAGATCAAGCGCTTATGGCTGAACAGGGCGTTCAGCCATCGCCCGTTTATTTGATATAGCCGCGTTCCATTTTCACCGCGCGATCGCACATGTGATCGATCACATCCGGATCGTGACTGACCAGCACCATGGTCAGATTATCCTGCTGCTTAAGGGTATTAAGCAGGTTAAGGATTTCAGCCTGTACTGACATATCCAGCGCTGAAGTCGGCTCGTCCAGCAGCAGGATTTTCGGCTCCAGCAGCAGCGCCCGTACGATAGCCACGCGCTGACGCTGGCCGCCGGAAAGCTGATGCGGATAGCGATCGGCCAGCGCCGGGTCCAGGCCGACATGGCGGAACCCTTGCTCAATGCGCTCATTGATATCGCGCACCTTCAGCATTTTCAGGGGTTCTGCCAGCGTGCGCTTCAGACGATGGCGCGGATGCAGCGAAGCATAGGGGTCCTGAAAGACCATCTGTACATCCTGGCGTAGCTGTCCGGTAAAGGGTTTACCGGGCGTAGCCTGATGGCCAGCCAGCGTCATCGTGCCCTGCCAGCTTGGGTTCAGGCCAGCCATAACCCACAGCAGCGATGATTTGCCGCAGCCGGAAGGGCCTACCAGCCCGAAGCACTCACCGGCCGTGACCTGAAGTGACACATCGTGCACCACGGTCCGTTGTTCATAGCCCTGGCGGTGCGCGACGCTAAGATTTTGTAAATCAATCATGCTCACGGTAAGCCTCCAGCGCGGCGCGATCCAACGTTGGCAGCAATGTCCCTTGGGTAGCCTTACTCGGGCGGCAGGACCATAGCGTACGCGTATAGGGATGCGTAGCCTGCGGCAGATTAGCGGCGGGTAGGGTATCCAGAATGTTGCCCTGATACATCACCATCACACGCTCACAATGTTCCGAAACCTGCTGCAAATCGTGGCTGATCAGCAGCAGTCCCATATTCCTTTGTTCTACCAGCCGACGGATCAGCGCCAGTACCTGATCGCGCATGGCGTGATCCAGTGCGGACGTTGGCTCGTCGGCGATCAGAAATTGCGGATCGGCAATGAGCGCAATGGCCAGCATCACGCGCTGGCCCATACCGCCGGAAAGCTGATGGGGGTAGCGCTGCATCAGTTGTGCAGGCTGCGGCAGGCCTACCGCATCCAGCATCTCACAAACTTTCTCTTTGATCTCGGCGCGGCTGAGGCGAGCGTGCAGCTTTAGCGGCTCCGCCACCTGCCAGCCGATGGTGCGCATCGGATTCAGGGCATATTTCGGATCCTGCATCACCATAGCCAGCTTGCTGCCGCGTAGCTGGCTCCAGCGGCTTTCGCTCAGCGTCAGCGCGTTTTCACCCGCCACGCTAAGGGTTGAAGCCTCTAAGTGCAGGGCAGGAGAGAGCAGGCCCATCAGGCTGCGTGCGGTCAACGATTTGCCGGAGCCGGATTCACCTACCAGCGCCACGCGCTCGCGGCCCAGCGTAAAGCTAATGTCTTTAACCAGCGCCACCCCGGCAGCGCTGCTTATTGTGAGATTTTCCGCCACAACCAGCGGGGTTGAATCAGTCGGCATTTCGGGTATCCAGTCGGTCACGCAGGCCATCGCCCGTCAGGTTAAAAGCCAGGCTGGCAAACAGGATCGCACCGCCCGGCGCGGCGGCTACCCACCACTGGTCAAAGATGACCTTGCTGCCTTCAGCCACCATTGAGCCCCATTCGGCCGTTGGCGGCTGTACGCCCATGCCCAGAAAGCCGAGGCCGGCGGCGGACAGGATAATCCCGCCCAGGCTCAGCGCCGCGCGCACGACGGCGCTGGGCAGGCAGAGCGGCAAAATATGGCCGAACATCAGGCGCAGGCCGTTAATGCCCTGCATTCTGGCGGCAGCGAGGTAATCACTGCGGCGCAGCGCCAGCGTTTCGGCGCGAGCCTGGCGAGCAAAAGGCGGCCAGCTGGTCAGCGCCAGCGCCAGCGCACCGTTAAGCAGGCCCGGGCCAAGCATGGCTACCAGCGCCAGAGCAATCACCAGGTTAGGCAGCGAAAGGAAAATATCGGTAATGCGCATCAGCACGCGTTCTGTCCAGCCACCCAGATAGCCCGCACAAATGCCTACCAGCATCCCGACCGGGATAGTTAACAGCAGGATGAGCGAGACCAGCAGCAGCGTGGGGCGAGAGCCATAAATCACGCGGGAAAGCAGATCGCGGCCAAACCCATCGGTACCCAGCCAGTGCGCGGAGGAAGGCGGCAGCAGGCGCGCTGAAATAATCTGCGCATTAGGATCGAAAGGTGCCAGCAGTGGCGCAAACAGCGCGGCCAGCAGCAGGATAGCCACCAGCGTCCCGCCGATAGCCAATGATGTGACGCGTGGACGGCGGCGGCGCGGCGCAGCAACTTCAATATCGGAAAGATTTTGCGTCATCGTGTTCTCGGATCGGTGAGATAGGTTAACGCATCCGCCAGCGCGTTCAGCATAATGAAGCAGCCGCCAATCAACAGCGTAGAGCCGAGGATAGCTGGCGTATCGGACGCAAACAGGGCAGTAGTCATATAGCGACCAACGCCGGGCCACGCGAAGACGGTTTCAGTCAGCACCGATCCCTCCAGCAGCGTGGCATATGAGAGCGCCAGTACGGTAATAAGGGTACCGCGCACGTTAGGAAAAACGTGCAGTAATAGAATACGACCACGGCTGGCGCCTTTTGCTCTTGCCAGCGTGACGTACTCTTTACTGCTCTCTTCCAGCAGCGCAGCGCGCAGCAGACGAGTAATACCCGCCATCGCCAGCAGGCCTAATACCACTACCGGCAGCCACAGGTGCGCAATGGCGTTGCGGAACATTTCAGGATCGCCGGAGAGCCAGCTGTCGATCAGCACCAGGCCGGTTTTAGGCTCCAGCGTATAGATCCAGATATCATCCAGGCGACCAGGCCCGGCTGACCAGTGCAGCACGGCGTAAAACAGCAGCAGGCCGAGCAGGCCCAGCCAGAACACCGGTACGGAATAGCCGAGCAGCGAAATCAGACGAGCCAGATTGTCCACCAGGCTGCCCGGTTTCCAGGCCGCAATCAGCGCCAGCACAATGCCGAAAAACGCACCAAAAATCATGGCACAGGTAGCCAGCTCAATGGTGGCCGGAAACGTGCGCAGGAGATCGCTGGCCACGGGAGAATTCGTCAGGCGTGAAATGCCCAGGTCACCGTGCGCCAGATGGGTCAGATAATGCCAGAACTGCATCAGCAGCGGCTGATCAAGCCCCAGCTCCTGTCGAACCTGCGCGTAGGTTGATTCGCTGGCGTGATCGCCGGCAATCTGCAACACGGGATCGACTGGCGACAGGTGCGAAAGCGTAAAGGTGAAGGCGAGCAGACCGAGCAGGGTTACCGCCAGCGAAACCAGGCCGGTCGCCAGACGGCCACCGCGTAGCCAGAACAGCCGGGCGGACCCGGCTTCAGCGGTAAAACGCGCCATTACTTACTAACCTGGCTGTAGTAGACCATATCCGGGTTAATACCCTGCACATAACCTTTAAGATTGGCGCGCAACGCAATCAGATTGCGTGCCTGCAGACCAATGACGTAAGGCGAGTTTTTCTGCACTTCACGCTGCATATTTTCATACAGTTTGATGCGCTTTTGCTTGTCGCTTTCCGCCGTGGCGGCCAGCGTCTGCTTGTTCAGCTCGGGGATATGCCAGTTAGAGCGCCAGGCCAGGGTTTTGCTGCCGTCTTCCGGGTTATAGGCAAAGGCGGAGGCGTTGGTGTTAGGATCGAAATAATCTGCGCCCCATGCGTTCAGGGTAGCTTCGTACTGATGCGCCTTCACGGCCGTCGCGACTTCGGTGCTGATGCCTGGAATGAGCTGAACCTTCACGCCACCGCGTGCAAAGCTTGCCTGCAATGCCTGAGCAATATCCAGGTAAGGCGGCTGGTTGCTGACGCTCAGTTTAAAGGTGACATTTTTCAGGCCCGCTTTCGCCAGGATCGCTTTCGCTTTTTCCGGATCGAAAGTGTAAGGGTTATCGTTCAGCGCGCCCAAAAAGCCCTGCGGCAGGAACGACTGATGCACCTGGAACTGTCCTTTTAACAGGTCATCCGCGATACCTTTATAATCAAACAGGTAGCGAGAAGCTTCCCAGAATGCCGGGTTTTTCAGCGCCGGACTGGCGTCGATATTAAACTGCATGTAATAGAGCGAGGCCATTGGCACCGCCATCGGCTTCACGTCCGTTTTGCCTTTAAGCGACGCCATCTGATCCGCGCCCAGGTTACGGGCGATATCCGCATCGCCCTGCTCCAACAGCAGACGACGAGCGGCCGGTTCCGGCACGTTTTTAATCAGCACGTTTTTCAGTTTTGGCGCGCCTGCTGGCGAAGAAGCATTCGCGGAAAGCAGCAGCACTTCATGCGGAATATATTTACGGATCTGATAAGGGCCGCTGCCTGCGGAGTGCGCTATCAGCCAGCTGTTGCCGAAGTCATTTTTTTGCGCATTAGCCATCACCGTTTTTTCATCCACAATAGACGAAACCGGCGCGGCAAGCAGGCTGAGCACGTAGGTCGGGCTGACGTCAGCCGTCCAGCTAATCTGCACGTGACTGTCGTCGATCTTCTTCAGATGCGAATCCACGTTCTCTTTGGTCCAACCCAGCTGGGTCAGGATGAAAGAGGGATCCAGGTTAAGCTTGACCACGCGTCCCAGAGAAAAGATGACATCTTCCGCACGCAGCGGATTGCCGGAAGCGAACTTCGCGCCGTCACGTAAGGTAAACGTCAGGCTGCGGTTATCGCTGCCCGGCTGCCACGAGCTGGCCAGCGTGGGCTGCAGGTCAACAGGATTTTGCGGATCTGGCTGGACCAGACGCTGATAGAGATTGGTAAACGCCTGTACTGAGGTCAGTTCAAAGCCTTGTGCAGGATCGAAGCTGTTAGCATCATCAATAGACTGCGCAATAACCAGCGTATCCGGCGGCGTAGCGGCCTGTGCCGCAAAAGAACCTGCCAGCGCGACGGCAATGGCGGGAAGCAGAAGTTTCATGACGTTTCCTTACCCTGTTTTAATTTGTTGGCGAGTGTAGATTACCTGCATACCGGATAAATAGTAGATTATCGGCTATCGATATGCGAAATAGTTATAAGTAAAACCTATTGGTTATAAACACTAACCATTTTTAGCGCAGGAAAGCGGCCCACAGCCAGGGCGCAACACCAAGAAAGTTATTCAGCATGTGCAGGGCCACGGGCAGCTTCAGGCCGTTGGAATGAAAACGGGCCAGGCAAAGCAGGAGAGAAAGGGCGGTAAGCGCTATCAGCGTGAGCAAATGAACATATTGCGTGTGCAGGCCAGCAAAGATCAGCGAAGTGAGCAGCGCGCAGGCCAGGCGCTGGCCCGGCACCAGCGTTAACAGCGCCTGAAGCAAAAACCCCCGAAAAACAATCTCTTCCGCGACAGGCGCCAGTATTACCACCGCCAGAGAAAAGGCCAGCGTACGCCAGGCTTCGAGCCGTTCACCGCTGTTCAGCTGGCTAGCGGTCCAGCTCTCCGGCTGCAGATAAAAAGACTGGCAAAAAATCAGCAGCAGCAGCAAAAGAGCAAAGATTAGCAGCTGGCCGAGCCGCAGCGAGCCTGACGGCACACTGGCATAGTGCTGACCGTACCAGCGCCAAAGCGGCACCATTACGCTGAACTCCACCAGACACAGTACCGGCATCAGCACGCCGTTTTCTGTTAAAAAAGGATAAAGTGGAGCCGTGCCGATTAGCAGCGTGATGCCATACCAAATCAGACAAATACCTGTGCAGAGCAGGGCCTCGGTGACCTTATCCGTTTCTTTATTCATTAGCAGGAGGTTGAGAAGTGCGTCAGCGGATGGTAGCAAGCGCGAAGAGACGTGTCGAGGCGGCAGAATTAGTATGCGTTGCATCTAAATTGTTCAGCTTTCGGGCCGATAGTGCATTAACGATCGCGTCTGGAAGGATAAAAGGACCTGCGATTTTCAGATAGCAGTCAGGGCAGGCAAACGGGATATGTTTGCCTGCCTGCAGATAAGGTCCGAAGTCCATGAATTTGCCCCCCATGCTGAACCACCAGATGTTTGACAGCCAGAAATCCGCCTTCATTACCCGACGAATAGCCGTGTCGCTTATTCTGTTAATGAGTGGTGTGATGCTGCTTGCCATGCTGATGGTCGTCGGTATTGCCTGGCGTCAGAATGATGAATCCATTAAGCAGGAGCGTTTTCTGCTGCACAACGCCTGGCAGGATGCCCGTCAGGGGTTGATGACCAATATCCGCGATTACGCCTTTTGGGGAGAGGCCTGGAACCATTTGCATCTGAAGATGGATAAAGTCTGGGCCTTCGATCAGCAAAACCTCGGGCCGGGCTTATACAGCGAATTCCACTACGACGGCGTTTTCGTGATCGATGGCGAAGGGCGCACTGTCTATTCCGTGGTTAACGGCCAGCTGAACGATATGCCGCTGGAAAACTGGTTGGGTATTCAGACCGTGCCGCTTATCGCCAGGGCACGCTTGTTGGCAAAAGAGGAAGGATCAACCTCCCTCAATACCCTCATCGGGTCGACACCCGCTATCGTGGCCGCTGCGCCGGTCACTACAGGAAAAGTGTCCGGGCTGAAAACCCTTCCCGGTCCGCCTTCCGTAATGGTTTTTGTCTATCGTTTTACGCCTGAAAAGCTGGTGCAGTTCGGCCGTACTATCGGCGTACGGAATGCACGCGTGCCCGACAGCACGCAGGACGCGCTGACCACGCCTTATTTACATGAAGACGTATTTGAAGGGATGCCGGTGGTGCTCCGCTGGGATTCGCAGGAGCCGGGGCGGGCGCTGTTACTGCTGTTGTTACCGCTGTTGCTGGTAGCAACGGCCCTGTTAGCCTGGATAACGCGACGCGTAATGAACCATGCCATGCATAACGCCAGGCTTTGTGACGAGCGTTTTTTACTGTTAATACACAGCCAGCGCGAGCTGGCCGTCAGCGAGGCGCGCTTCCGTGACGTGGCCGAAACCGCGTCGGACTGGATTTGGGAAACCAACGCTGAAGGCGTGCTGACCTACCTTTCTCAACGTTTTACCGCCGCCACGGGGTTTGAAGTCGGCAGGCTGCTGAATAAATCAATCGATGCGATTTTGCAGCATGATACGCAGGCGGTTTCCGACTGGCTGTTTCAACATCGGCAGGACGGGCATCGTCATACTCTACGCTGCTATTCGATGTCGGCCAGCGGTGAAAAGCGTATCTGTAGCCTGGTGGCCAATGCCGTAGAGACATGTGGGCAGATTAGTGGTTATCGTGGCACCGTTTCTGATATCACTCAGGAAATCGAGTCGCAGGCGCGTATTCACTATCTGTCACAACATGATGCGTTGACCGGCCTGCCTAACCGACTCTATATGAGCGAATTCTTGCTGAGCAGGCTACAGGCTCAGCCAACGGCGGAACGTCCGCTGGTGCTGATCAGTCTCGATCTGGACCACTTTAAGCCAATCAATGATACCTGGGGGCATGCGGCGGGCGACAGCGTGCTGAATGAAGTTTCGCACCGGCTGCGCAGCGTGCTGAAAGCCGGCGATCTGGTCTCCAGGCAGGGAGGCGATGAATTTATCATTATCGTATCCGATCTGAATGGCGAGCAGGAGATCGATGCCTGTTGTCAGGCGTTACTGGACGAAGTTTGTCGGCCTTTCCAGCTGGGCCAGCAGGAAATTTTTATTGGCGCGAGTCTGGGGATCGCGCTGGCACCGGACGATGCCATGCAGGCCGAAGAGCTGCTGCGGCTGGCCGATATCGCGCTGTATAAATCGAAGCGGGAAGGACGCAACCGCTGGACCTGGTACAGCGCTGAAATGGCCGAACAGCTGGTGCTACGCCGCGAAATGGAACGCAATTTACGCAAGGCGATCGCTGGAAATGAACTGAAACTCTTTTATCAGCCACGCTATTGTCTGAGAGGAATGCAGCTGGACGGGGCGGAAGCATTGATTCGCTGGGAGCATCCGGGCCTGGGTCTGATCATGCCGGATAGCTTTATTCCGCTGGCGGAGGAGACCGGACTGATCATTGATATCAGCGACTGGGTGCTCCGGCAGGCCTGCCACGATGCGCTTGGCTGGCCTGAATCGATGTACGTTTCGGTGAATATTTCACCGGTAGAGTTCCGTAGCGGCAATCTGACGCAGCGCGTAGCCAACGCGTTGGCCGCAAGCGGGCTGGAAGCGCACCGGCTTGAGCTTGAAATAACCGAAAATATTACCCTTGAAAATCCGCAAAGTGCACTGGAAGTGATGCAGTCTCTGAAAGAGTTGGGCGTAAAACTGACGATAGATGATTTTGGCGCGGGCCATGCTTCACTCGGTTATCTGAAGATGTTTCCGTTTGACGGAATGAAGATGGATCGATCTTATATGAGCGATTTTCCGCATTCTCCGCAGGCTATGTCGATTGTGGAGGGGATTATCGGACTGGGCAAAGCTTTCTCGTTAACGGTAACGGCGGAAGGTATTGAAACTCAGGAGCAGTTGCAGCAGCTACAGGCCATTGCCTGCCAGGAAGGACAAGGTTATTACCTGGGCCGGCCGATGCCGCTGCACCATTTCCACCAGCTGATGGAGGCGCCCGGCGAACTGGCCTGCAGCTGAATCGACAGCCCGCTTAAAGCGGGCTGTAAATTAACGGACTTTCACCGCCACCAGCGTCATCATGGCCGCTATCGCGACAAACACTATCAGATCCATAGGTCGCTCCTCTGTTGAGATAATTCTTAAATGGTAGCGCATTTTTCTGCCTGAAATAAAAGCAATCAGTGCCATTTTAGGCTGGAGTAGGGAGGGGGCCGCATTTTTGCACCCTATCGCTTATCTGCTACCCTTGCGACAAGAAAAAGCACGTTGAGGAGAGAGACCATGATTGATAAGAAAGTACTGACCGCCTTTGCTGCGGTGCTGTTACTGGCGGGATGTCAGTCGGGCGCGCAGAAAGGCGCAGCGTCAGGCCCGAACGATCCTGAAATGGACCGCTGCGGTGCTTCCGACTACCAGCAGTACGTCGGCAAGCCGCTTTCCGCCATTGACGGACTCCGCTTTGAGCACCCGGTACGTGCGATTCCCTGGAACGCTGCGGTCACGATGGATTTTAATCTTAACCGGTTAAATTTTATGGGCGACAGCCAGAATAAAATTACACAGGTCTACTGCGGTTAGTCGGGCTAATACCACTTCTTTACCCACCAGTGTCGCAGCTGAATGCCGGTGACGCTGGTCCAGCCGGTGGTGCTTAGCACCACCTTGTTTTTCTTCACGATTAATAGTGTTGGCATCACCTCAGCCTGCCAGCTGGCAGCCAGCGAGCCTGTAGGATCGTTAATAACCGGCATGATGAGGTGTTTACCGTTGAGCAAGCGGACAATCTGAATATCGTCGCCTGCATGTTGTGCAATGGTCAGCACGTTATAACCTTTACCGCTCAGGTTAATGAGATTGCGGGTGGTATATCGGCAAACGTTACAGTCCCTACTCCAGAAATAGATCAACAGCGGTTTTTTTGCGCTTAGCTCAGCGACAGTGATCGTTCGGCCATCAATGGTATGAAAAACCTGTTGGGCAAAGTCGGCTGGCGGCTTTGGCGCGCGCACCCAGTCTATTAGCCATAACACCAGGGCCATCGCCAGCAGCAGCAAAAAAAGGGCTCGCAGGCACTGTCCGAGTGTCGTCATCGATCGGGCCTGCCACGCAGGGGCGACTCTGATAAGTAAAAAGCTGTCGTAAATCCTGTAAGCATGTCCATTTACCTGAGTGGGAGCAACAGATCCAACCGTTGCCGATAAAGTGAGGGGGTC
>NZ_DALZCD010000087.1:8110-14906 GCF_031978025.1 Erwinia sp. | reverse complement strand
TGACAGGTTCATAACGTTACTGGCTAACAGGTTTTATTTTCGCGCCCGGCTGCCTCACCGACCGCGTACGGATAACGCCTGCGCTGTCGAGCAACCAGTAAAGGAGCTTGGCAATCAGCACCGCCGCTGCAAAAATCAGACAGAAAAAAACCACACGAGAAGCGAAGGCGTCCAGCCCTTCTCTCGCGAGCACGATCATATTAAAAACCGCGCCGAAGCAGAAGCTTTGCAGAATAGCGGCCTTGTAGCGATTATTCTCTTCGCGTCCTTTTGCGTAAAGCCAGTCGAACCATTTGATAATCATGCCCACCGCTACCGCGCCCAGCGGGATAAACCACACGCCCCCCATCACCACCAGCGAGCCCAGCAGCGTGGGCGAGATGGCCAGCCCGGAATGATTGTTCAGCACTTCCCAGGTAAAATAATTTGCGCTGTTCAGCACCAGCGGGGGCCTGTCAGGCCATAACCAGCCAGGAATAAAGACATAAAAATCCCGCACGATGGGCGCCAGTCCCTGGAAATCAATTTTGTCGTAGTTTTGCAGCAGCAGACCCAGATTCTCCCAGGGCGAAAAGGTGTCCCGCGTCAGGTAGAGGAAGGTATAGAACGCCTCGCTGCCGCTGACATCGAGGTTATAACGGCGCAGCGCCAGCCAGAACATCCCAACAACGCCTGCCATGCCCGCAGCGGCAAGCATCCACAGCGTGATCCAGCCCTGGATAATGCCGATAAAAAGAAACAGAGCAAAGGCGATAATGATGTTGGCTCGCGTGCCGCCCACGATGGCATACGTCAGTAGCCCAAAAGCGACGGTAGCCACCAGAAACAGCAGCCAGCTTTTCAGGCCAGGACGCAGGAAATAGACCACCAGCATGGCCGGAATAAAGAAGTAGAAGAAGCGCTTCAACGCCACGCCCGATACTTCTGCCGAGAAGATCTGGCTGTAGCTGTGCAGCTTAAACAGCAGGAAACCGTTGTGCAGGAAGAACACCAGCACCGTGCCCAGCGCAATCAGCGCCAGAATCCCCCACGTCAGATGCGCCTCGACGCGATTGATGGTGAAAACCTGGCGAGCGGGTTTCTCTGTAGCCTGCCTGAGCCGGGTTTTGTAGCTGACGTAGTAGATAGCGTAAAAACTGGTGGCGGCCAGCATCGCCTGCAGCAGGTACTCTGCAGGGACCACCTGCACATTAAAGCCAAATACCAGCACGCAGGTCAGCGGAAAACCAAAGTAAAAGGTCAGCAGAAAAAGCAGCGAGAAAAAGACGTTAAAATTAAACCGTATGCGTCGAAACTCTCGCCAGGTCAGCGTAAGAATAAGCCCCAGCGACAGCAGCCAAACCGTCAGCAGGCCAGCGAACTGTGGAAATGTCATGGCATTGCTCCTTCCGCCAGCGCCAGTGCCTGCTGCCAGCCCGTGACAAAGGCAGGGTCGAAAAAGGCGATAGAGGATTTGTCCAGGGCTGCCATCTGCCGCTTTGTTTCGGCAATCAGCGCGGGCGTCAGCTCGTCGCCGGCAAAAAGCACCGGCACCTGCTGGTCGGTCAGATCCTGCCAGAAAGGGTTTTTCCGGTTAATGACAAAGGGAATATTGGCCTGGATCAGCAGGCAGAGCGTACCGATGCCTTGCTGACGCTCAAAAAGAAAGTAACCCAGGTCGCAGCGGGCAAGCAGTGCCAGATAGGCCTGAAAGTCCAGCTTTTCGGTCAGCACGCTTAGCGAAGGGCCAAACAGTGCCGTACCGGCTTCCCGTACGCGCTGAATATAAGCGTCGTTATTTTCCGGATAGCCCATCGGCACAATCACCTTCACCCGCTCGCCAAACTGCTGATGAATGGCCTGTAATGCCTGAATATGACGGTTGCTGGCATCGCCCGAGTTGCCGACCAGCAGGGTTAACTCATCCTTTTTTGGCACGTCAGGTAACGCAACCTGCGCCATGCGGGTAGGGAAATAAAGCAGCGAAGCGGACACGGCTGGCTGACGCTGGTGAAAAACGGTGATATCACCGCGCGTGGCAAAGACGTGCCCAATGCGCCTTTGCGCCAGTCGACGCATCGCATAAAACAGGCGGAACTTCAGGCCGCCAGCCTGCTCGTAGAGATCGGCACCCCAGATATGCCAGTACGCCTGTTCAGGTCGGATCTTGCGCAGCAGCAGCGCCAGCCACAACGTCGGATTAAACTGGCCGTGAAAGAAAAAGCGCGTCTGCCGGGAGGCCTGAGCGCGGGTGGTTACCGCTTCGGCCAGGCTTTTTTTGTCCGCAAACCAGCGGATAGCCAGCAGGGGAAACGCCGTGGTCGCCGCAGGTTCGCCAACCACCCAAAACGGGCGTGGTTCACCGCAGGGTGCGGCCTGCGTCATGACGTCATTAAAAAAACGCAGAACGGTCTGGTTGTGATGCTCAATCGGCGAGCCAAGAACGTGGATCAGTGTTGTCATACTTGTCTTTGATAAAGAAAAAATACACCAGCGCAAAGCGCAAAATAGACGATATAGGTCGCCATATAGGCCTGCGCCGCGCCAACAGCGCCGTGCAGCGGGATCAGCCACCAGGCAAACAGCGTCAGCAGCAGAAACTGACTGACTTCGGTTAGCAGATAAAAACGCAGCGAGGCTTTAGCAATCACCAGATAGCCGAAAACATAAGCGCCTACCTTAAAAACGTCGCCGGTCAGCTGCCAGATAAAGAGGTCGCGCATTCCGGTAAACTTGCTGGAAAACAGCAGCCAGATCGCCACGTCGCGCAGCAGCCAGACGGTGAAACTGACGGCCATGACCGCAGGCAGGACAAAGCTCAGCGAACGCCGGATTTCGCGCGAAATCGCTTTCTTGTCCGTCAGCCTGGCCAGCGTCGGCAGTAGCCAGACGCTGAAAGAAGCGGTGATAAATTGCAGATAAGCGTCTGAAATACTGGTCACCCCCTGCCACAGGCCAACCTGCTCCCAGCCATCCTGGGCTGCCAGCCAGTTACGCATCATCACCCAGGCCACCGGCAGCGTCACCGTCGTCATCAGCGCCATCAGCGTGAATTTACCCAGATTACGTGCGATATCGCCATGCCACTGCGGCCTGAAAAAATGCAGCGGCAGGAGGTCACGCTTTGCCAGCAGCAGCGACGCGGGCACCACAACCAGCGCAGGCACCAGTGCCATACCGATGAGCGCGCCGCTGTAGCCGCCCAGCCAGTAACACACAAACCAAGCCGCCACACCGATCAGGCTCCCCACGATCAGCGACAGCGCGTTGCTCATTGCATCGCGAAAACCTTTTATCACCGCCAGCGCCAGGTTAGCCCAGGCGATGCCGACTTGAATAAAGGCCAGTATCCGCACTACGTTCGCATAGCGGTCATGGCCAAACAGGCCCACGCTGACAGGTTCAGCAAACAGCAGAAAAATGACCGCCAGCAGCGTAGAGAAGCCCAGAACCATTGCCGCTGCCGTGCCGGTCACCGCACGCAACCGCGCGGGCTGCTGTTGATATTCCGCCACGTATTTGGTGACGCCGTTAAAGATGCCGGCACCGGCCAGCACGCCCAGCACGGTAATCAGCTGGCGAAAGTTACCCGCCTGCCCCACGCCCGCGGGGCCGAACGATACCGCCAGCATTTTGACCACCAGCAGACCGGCAGCAATCTTTACTAGGGTGGACGCTGCCGTCCACACCGAAGCTTTAGCCAGCGACATATCAGAACCAACTCAGCAGCGAATTGATAACCGTTTTCTGGTTATTGTCGGAAAGGTTGTAAAACAGCGGCAGCCGCAGCAGGCGCTCACTTTCTGCCGTAGTGTAGCGGTCAGGTCCGTGGAAGCGGCCGAAGCGCTGTCCGGCGGGCGACGAATGCAGCGGGATATAGTGGAATACGGCCAGAATTTCCGCCTCTTTCAGCCAGTCGATCAGCGCGTTGCGATCGTCATTATCGCGCAGCTTAATGTAGAACATATGCGCATTGTGCTGGCCATCTGCTGCCAGAGTCGGCAGCGTGATACGGCCGCTGGCGGCAACAGGCTGCAGCGCGTCGTAATAGTTCTGCCACAGGCGCAGGCGCTGTTCGTTGATGAGTTTGGCCTCTTCCAGCTGCGCCCAGAGATAGGCAGCCTGCAAATCGGCCATCAGGTAGCTGGAACCGATATCCCGCCAGGTATATTTATCCACCTGACCACGGAAAAACTGGCTGCGGTTGGTGCCTTTTTCACGAATAATTTCTGCTCTTTCCACCAGCGCCGGATCGTTGATGAGCGTCGCGCCACCCTCACCGCCTGCGGTGTAGTTCTTGGTTTCGTGAAAACTAAAACAGCCAATATGACCAATCGTCCCCAGCGCTTTCCCTTTGTAGGTCGCCATTACGCCCTGCGCTGCATCTTCAACCACGTAGAGTTGGTGCTTTTTCGCCAGCGCCATGATGGTGTCCATTTCACAGGCAACGCCCGCATAGTGCACGGGCACAATCGCACGGGTTTTTTCGGTAATAGCCGCTTCAATCAGCTTTTCATCGATGTTAAGCGTATCGGGACGGATATCGACAAATACGATGGTCGCGCCGCGCAGCACAAAGGCGTTGGCGGTAGAGACAAAGGTGTAGCTCGGCATGATCACTTCATCGCCGGGCTGAATATCTATCAGGATAGCGGCCATTTCCAGCGAGGCGGTGCAGGAAGGCGTCAGCAGCACTTTACGGCTGCCAAAGCGGTTTTCCATCCACTGCTGGCAGCGACGGGTAAAGCCGCCGTCGCCGCACAGCTTGCCGCTGCTCATGGCGGACTGCATATACTCAAGTTCGGTTCCCACCACCGGTGGGGCATTAAACGGGATCATAAAATTACCTGTAGAGCCACCAGGCGGTGCGTTCAATGACGCCACCGCAGCGATGATAAAGTCGAAGTGCCGGCAAGTTGCCCAGCTGAGTGGCAACATGCAGGCGCGTCAGGCGTCGTGCTCGACACCAGTCAATGGCGGCCTCGATCATGCGCTGGCCGACGCCCAGGCCCTGCGCTTCAGGCCTCGTGGCCAACAGGCCGATCCTGCCACTGCCGTCGGCCAGTTCACGCAGTGAAACGAATCCCTGCAGCTCGCCCTGCTCGTTTACGGCAATCAGACACTGATGGTCAAATGTCCCGAGCACGGCGTTTTCCACCCATTGCGCATAAAAACGACCGCTGTCTGCTGTTTTATACCAAGGCGCGCGAAAGCGGCTCTGGGCAAAAGCGCTGCCGGCTACTTCGCGAAGCGCAGGGATATGCTCTTTACGGGCGATACGAATACCTTCCGGCCTGCCGCCCGTGCCGATGCCCAGCACAAAATCCGCCTCGCCTTCCACAAAACGAAACCCCAGCGCGCTTAACGCATCCAGCTCCGCCGTCTGTTGCGACAGGATTTTCGCCTGGACAAGGTCATATTGCTGCAGCGCTGCCTCATCGATCGGCGCATCGTGTAGATCGACGGTCAGCAACGCGCTGTTCATATCGAAAAACGCATTTTCCCAAGTCAGCGGGTCGATACGCCCAGCCAAACCCGGGACGTTCATCGCCAAAGACCTTTGGTATCGACCAGCCAGCGTGAACGCAGCCCGGCAACATCGATGGTTTTGAACTGCTGATGATCCACCAGCATGACCAGCACGTCCGCCTGGCGTAACGCTTCTTCCTGCGAAACCAGCACGCTTCTTTCCGGCATCCCGGGCGGCAGCTCGTGAATATTTGGCTCGACCAGCTGCGTGGTGCCCTGATGCCAGTCGGCGATCATCTGCGCCACTTCCCTTGCCGGGCTTTCCCGCAGATCGTCGATATTGGGCTTAAAGGCGAGGCCAAAGCAGGCAATGGTCAGTTCGCTGGGGCGTTTGTCGCTGGCGACCAGACATTCGGCCAGCTTTTTCTTCACCTGTTCCAGCACCCAGTGCGGCTTGCTGTCGTTAACTTCACGCGCGGTGCGGATAAGACGAGCCTGCACTGGATTCTGCGCCACGATAAACCACGGGTCTACGGCGATACAGTGCCCGCCAACGCCCGGGCCTGGCTGTAAAATATTGACGCGAGGATGGCGGTTAGCGAGCGCAATCAGTTCCCAAACGCTGATGCCCTGATCGGCGCAAATCAGCGATAGCTCGTTGGCGAAAGCGATATTCACGTCGCGGAAACTGTTTTCCGTCAGCTTACACATCTCAGCGGTCCGCGAGTTGGTCACCACGCACTCCCCTTCGAGGAAAATGCGGTAAAGATCGCACGCCTTTTGTGAACAAAGTGAGGTCATGCCGCCAATCACGCGATCGTTTTTTATCAGCTCGACCATCACCTGGCCCGGCAGCACGCGCTCCGGACAATAGGCGATGTTCACATCGGCGTTTTCGCCCGCGTGCTGAGGGAAAGCCAAATCCTGCCGGGCCATCGCCAGCCATTCGGCCATCTGCTCCGTCGCGCCCACAGGCGAGGTTGACTCCAGGATAACCAGATCGCCTTTTTTCAGCACGGGCGCGATCGACTCGGCCGCCGCTTTGACCCAGGAAAGATCCGGCTGGTGCCCGTCTTTAAACGGTGTCGGCACGGCGATCAGAAAAGCATCCGCAGGCTCCGGCTGCGTGGTGGCGCGCAGGTATCCCTGTTCAACGGCTTTTTTCACCACCACATCCAGGTCAGGCTCTACGATATGAATGTCGCCGCGGTTAATGGTTTCGACCGCCCGCGCGTTGATATCCACGCCGATGACTTTTTTCTGGCGGGAAGCGAAAGCCGCAGCGGTAGGCAGGCCAATATAGCCCAGCCCGATAACAGAAATGGTATTGAACATTATAAGGAAATCC
>NZ_DALZCD010000087.1:0-8100 GCF_031978025.1 Erwinia sp. | reverse complement strand
AAGGGCCTGCACGATGCGTTCACAGGCCAGACCGTCGCCATAAGGATTATGGGCGCGGCTCATTGATTGGTAAGCTTCTTCGTCCGTCAGCAGGCGCGTGACTTCACGAACGATTTTTTGTGTATCAGTGCCGACTAACCTGACGGTCCCGGCATCGACGGCTTCCGGACGTTCGGTCGTATCGCGCATTACCAGCACCGGTTTCCCCAGCGAGGGCGCTTCTTCCTGAATGCCGCCGGAATCGGTCAGGATCAGCCAGGCCCGGTCCATCAGCCAGACGAACGGCAGATATTCCTGCGGCTCGATCAGTACCACATTGTCGATATCACTAAGGATGCGGTTGACCGGCTCGCTGACGTTAGGGTTAAGGTGCACAGGATAAACAATCTGCGCCTCCGGATGACGGCGGGCAATGTCTGCCAGCGCGCTGCAAATGCGCTCAAAACCGTCACCGAAACTTTCCCGACGGTGGCCCGTTACCAAAATCAGTTTTTTATCCGCAGCCAGGAAGGGGTAGCGTGTCGCCAGGCTGTTGCGCAGCTGCTCGTCGCTTAAAACGCGATCGCGTACCCAAAACAGCGCGTCGATCACCGTGTTGCCGGTCACAAACATGCGTGCTGCGGGCAGGTTTTCGCGCAGCAGATTTTGCCGCGCCGTTTCGGTCGGCGGGAAGTGCCAGGTCGCCAGATGGCCGGTCAGCGTGCGGTTAGCCTCTTCCGGCCACGGCGAGTAAAGGTCGCCCGTCCGCAGCCCGGCCTCAACGTGTCCAACCGGAATTTGGTGATAAAAAGCCGCCAGACTGGCTGCGAACGTCGTAGTGGTGTCGCCGTGTACCAGCACCACATCCGGCCTGAACTCTGCAAACACGCTTTTCAGCCCTTCCAGTATACGGCTGGTGATTTCCGTCAGTCCCTGGCCGGGCCGCATGATATTCAAATCATAATCGGGAACGATAGCAAACAGCTGCAGTACCTGATCCAGCATCTCACGATGCTGGGCGGTCACGCACAGACGCGCGTCTATCTCGCCATCCTGGGCAAGTGCATGAACCAGCGGAGCCATTTTGATCGCTTCCGGGCGCGTGCCAAAAACAGTTAATACTTTCACTGTTGTTCTCTTTCCTTCGTCTGTCAGGTAACTATAAATCGGCGCTTAACCGCGACGTCGGCGAATCAAAGCGGTACCCGCACCAACCAGCGCGCCCACGGCACCCCACATGATCATCATAAACAGGCGGCGAGGGCTGTCGCGCTTCACCGGCTCTTCCGGCGTGCGCAGATAGCGCCAGGTCTGGAAAGCGTTGTCCGGCTTTGGCCCGGCGCTCAGCGTGCTCAGCATGGCTCTGTTTTGATCATAGTCCAGATCGTAGGTCGGCCCGCTGGCCTGCAGGTTCTCTAACCGGGCCTGTAACAGGGAGCGCCCCAGCAAAAAAAGCTCGGAGTCGGGCAGCTGTTCGGAAGGGGTACTGGTCTTCGCCTGCTCGAAGCCCTGCTGTTGGGCAATTTTCAGCGCCTGCTGCACGCTATTGATCTGACGGTCGTAAATAGCTTTTGCTACCGCTTCCTGTCGCTGTACCTGTGCTTTTAGCTGCTGAGCACGAGCAGCCCAGCCCCCCACCAGCTCGGCGTTCAGATGCTGTGCGGCGCGCTTACCGGCGAAAGCGACATACTCACGCAGCAGCGTGTTGGCCGCTGGTGCGGTTTCCGCAATCAGCCTGACGCTGTCGTTCAGGCTTTTTGCCGCGTCGCCCGGCTGGTATTGAATATTGGCAATCAGCTCGTCAAGCAGGGCAGCGTCGTCGCGGGCCTGTCCGCTCTGCCGCTGTTTGTAATAGCGGCTTTGCAGCCAAAACTCGCGACGCGTATCGTATGACGCAAGCTGCATCACAAATTCCTGATACGCTTCATCCGCAATAGCGGGCGCGGCAACAGGTGTACTGCTGGTACGGCTGTCCAGACTGTTTAAAAACAGCTGCTGCGAATAGTA
Source organism: Erwinia sp. (assembly GCF_031978025.1). Lineage (NCBI taxonomy): Bacteria > Pseudomonadati > Pseudomonadota > Gammaproteobacteria > Enterobacterales > Erwiniaceae > Erwinia > Erwinia sp. The sequence goes on along the minus strand of NZ_DALZCD010000087.1, from coordinate 6,114 downwards.
ATTTCCCAGCATATTGACGGTGGGACGATCGGTAACCGCTGTGGTGCTCCATTTTGGCGTGATCAGCAGCGAACAGAGCCAGGCCATCAGGGCAAAAAGCAGCGCGCTGCCGACAATCCACCGCTTTCCTCGCCATAGCGCGCCGCACAGCCCGCGAATATCCAGCTCGTTCTCTGCAACGTCAGGATGCGTCATACATGATATTCCTTGTCCAGGGTAAAGAGGTCCAAAACGACTCTAGCGGGCTTTGCGCAGCCTTCTTTTAACTCTTTTCAGCATTCGCGCCACGCGCCACGCACGTTTGATACAGTAGCCGTACAGCATAAACGCCAGCAAAAACAGCACCAGCATCAGCCAGTCCGGCACAAAGCTGAGCGATTCGCCCAGCACGCCCACGCCGGCCAGCAGCGCGGCCGCCAGCGTGATCAGAAAGCAGGCCTGCCGCGAAGTGAAGCCAGCGCGCATGATCAAATGGTGAATGTGCTGGCGGTCGGCCGAAAACGGGCTCATGCCCTTGCTGAGACGGCGATACATAATGGCGATCATATCCATTAGCGGAATAGCGATCAGCCACAGGGCCGTAACCGGCGTAACGGGATGGCTTTGTCCCTGGGTCGCTTCAAGCAGGATCCAGATAATGGTAAAGCCGATCAGCGTGCTGCCCGCATCGCCCATAAAAACCTTATAACGTCGGCCGAATACGCCAAGATTAAGCAGGATATAGGGGATAATGGCGGCGATCATGGCAAAGCACCACATCGCCAGACTTTGCTGACCATCAGCGAACAGAATGATGCCCATCGCCAGAAAGGTAACGCAGGAAAGCCCGCCCAGCAGGCCATCGATACCGTCTACCATGTTAAAAGCGTTGATGGCGGCCCACACCGCAAACAGCGTCAGCACGTAGCCGAAAGGCCCGACGATCAGTTCCCAGGGGCCAAAAATAAAGCCCAGGCTGAGCAGATAGAGTTTGCCTATGGTCATCATCACCACGGCGATACCTGCCTGAACGCAGGCGCGTATCTTCACGCTGATATCAAAGCGGTCATCAAGTGCCCCGACCAGCACCAGCAAGCCTGCACAGCTCAGATAAAGCAGGCTATGGGGAATATAGTAATCGGTTACGGCGAAACCAAAACAGATGCCGGCGAAAACAGAGATGCCGCCAACCAGAGGAATCACGCCCTGGTGACGTTTGCGGTAGTTGGGCTTGTCCACAAGCCCCACTTTCTTGGCTGCTTTACGGGCGAAGAACAGAAACACCAGCGAAAACAAAAATATTAAAGCAAGCTCCGTACTCATATTGAGTAAATTCACATTAACCAGCTCTCTGCTAAGAATCCCAGTGTTATAGCAATTTCTGTGCCATAACTCGCTGTCGGATTCTGATGTCCATTGTGCCTCGGGGGAAATTCAGCCTGACCGCCCGATTTCCTGCCCATTGCACCTTTAATTTAATTCTCCAGTGGCAACATCGTATAGCCCATAAACGAAAAACGCCACGTCTGAGCGCGGCGTTCCCCGAGTTTTCTTCTTTTTCCGGCCTCTGCTGGGGTTTCGTACAAAAACAGCCCAAAAAAAGAGAGGGTTGATCGCTCAACCCTCTCTTTCCAGCAGACCAGCCGATTTACGAACGCTTCATCATGTCGAAGAATTCATCGTTAGTTTTGGTCATCGCCAGCTTGTTGATAAGGAATTCCATTGCGTCGATCTCACCCATTGGGTGGATGATTTTGCGCAGGATCCACATCTTCTGCAGTTCTTCAGAACTGGTCAGCAGCTCTTCTTTACGCGTACCGGAACGATTGTAATCGATAGCAGGGAAAACACGCTTCTCGGCAATTTTACGCGCCAGATGCAGTTCCATGTTGCCCGTACCTTTAAATTCTTCGTAGATGACTTCATCCATCTTCGAACCGGTATCGACCAGTGCGGTAGCGATAATAGTCAGGCTGCCGCCCTCTTCCACGTTACGCGCGGCGCCGAAGAAGCGTTTTGGACGGTGTAGGGCATTCGCATCCACACCACCGGTCAGGACTTTACCGGAAGCCGGAACCACGGTGTTGTAGGCACGAGCCAGACGCGTGATGGAGTCCAGCAGGATAATGACATCCTTTTTATGCTCAACCAGACGCTTGGCCTTCTCGATCACCATTTCAGCAACCTGCACGTGGCGGGAGGCCGGCTCATCGAAGGTAGAAGCGATAACTTCGCCTTTCACCAGACGCTGCATCTCGGTAACTTCTTCCGGACGTTCGTCAATCAGCAGCACCATCAGCACACAGTCAGGGTGGTTGTAGGCGATGCTCTGCGCGATGTTCTGCAGCAGCATGGTTTTACCCGCTTTCGGCGGTGCCACGATCAGACCACGCTGACCGCGACCGATTGGCGAAGCCAGATCCAGCACGCGTGCGGTTAAGTCTTCAGTAGAACCATTACCGCGCTCCATGCGCAGACGCGAATTAGCGTGCAGTGGCGTTAAGTTTTCAAACAGGATTTTGCTACGGGCATTTTCCGGTTTGTCATAGTTAACTTCATTAACCTTCAGCAGGGCAAAATAGCGCTCGCCTTCTTTCGGCGGACGGATCTTGCCGGAGATGGTGTCACCAGTGCGGAGGTTAAAGCGGCGAATTTGGCTGGGGGATACATAGATGTCATCGGGACCGGCGAGGTAGGAGCTGTCTCCAGAGCGGAGGAAACCAAATCCATCCTGCAATATCTCCAGTACGCCGTCGCCGAAGATATCTTCGCCGCTTTTCGCGTGTTGTTTAAGGATGGCGAAGATAATGTCCTGTTTGCGCATGCGCGCCAGGTTTTCCAGCCCCATATTTTCGCCGAGAGTTATCAGGTCAGAAACCGGCGTATTTTTTAATTCGGTAAGATTCATAATGGTGGGTTCTTAAACTCGGGGTAAATCTCGAAATGTTTGTCGTCAAATGGTATGGCGAAAAATCCATGCCTGTTAATGGCTTTCTTGTCAGACTCCCGACCATCGCGTGCAGGAATACGCGGATCCGATACGGGGAGACGGTAAGGACAAGGTGCCGGAAATTCTGGATACTAACCGTCAGATTGCTGAACATTCGTTACATTCAGAGGAAAACAGTGTTCAACAAGGAGTAAATATTAGATTCAAACTACAGGTAAGTGCGTAATGCAGTAAAAGTAAGTTAGCACGCTCAATGGCAAACGTCTAGCGATGAGCTAAAAATATGAACGGGACAGAGAGAAAACTTTAAAGGGGAACAGGCGTGTGCCTGCGGTGGGCGCGCATGGCCCACCGCAGCTGGGCGGGTTAGCCCAGGTTCGCGTTCAGAAACTCTTTCAGCTGCCCTTTAGAAAGTGCGCCCACTTTCGTCGCCGCCACTTCGCCGTCTTTAAACAGCAGCAAAGTAGGAATACCGCGGATCCCATATTTCGGCGCAGTGCCCGGGTTTTCGTCGATATTCAGTTTGGCGATGGTTAGCTTGCCGTCGTATTCTTCGGCAACTTCGTCAAGGATCGGGGCGATCATTTTGCACGGACCGCACCACTCTGCCCAGAAGTCGACCAGCGTCAAGCCTTCTGCCTTCAGGACGTCGGTTTCAAAGCTGTCATCGGTCAGGTGGACAATTTTATCGCTGCTCATGTCTTACTCCAAAAGATTATGCCTGGCTGCCTGGCGTAAAATCTGCCAACTTAGGTTGACTTTATTTCACCGGATACGCTTTCGTAAAGCAATAGTAAGCTGATATTCTACCACACTATGAGCAAAACACACTTAACCGAACAGAAGTTTTCCGACTTCGCCCTGCACCCTCAGGTCATTGAAGCCCTTGAAAATAAAGGGTTTCATCACTGCACGCCTATACAGGCGTTGGCATTGCCTTTCACCCTTAACGGGCGTGATGTAGCGGGACAGGCGCAAACCGGTACCGGGAAAACGATGGCGTTTTTAACGTCAACGTTTCATCATCTTCTTTCTCACCCTGCGCCGGAGGGCCGTCAGGTCAATCAGCCGCGTGCGCTGATCCTGGCACCGACTCGCGAACTGGCCGTACAAATCCACGCTGATGCAGAGCCACTCACGCAGGTGACCGGCCTGAAGCTGGGGCTGGCTTACGGCGGTGACGGCTACGATAAACAGCTGAAAGTGCTGGAAAGCGGCGTTGATATTCTGATCGGCACCACCGGCAGACTGATCGATTACGCTAAACAGAATCATGTTAACCTGGGCGCGATCCAGGTCGTGGTACTGGATGAAGCCGACCGGATGTTCGATCTGGGCTTTATTAAAGATATTCGCTGGCTGTTCCGCCGTATGCCTGCGGCAAACCAGCGTTTAAACATGCTCTTTTCCGCCACCCTTTCCTTCCGCGTACGCGAGCTGGCGTTCGAAAACATGAACAACGCTGAATATGTGGAAGTCGAACCGGAGCAGAAAACCGGGCACCGCATTAAAGAAGAACTTTTTTATCCTTCTAATGAAGAAAAAATGCGTCTTCTGCAAACCCTGCTGGAAGAAGAGTGGCCGGATCGCGCCATTATTTTCGCCAACACCAAACACCGTTGTGAAGATATCTGGGGTCATCTGGCCGCTGATGGTCACCGCGTCGGCCTGCTGACCGGCGATGTGGCGCAGAAAAAACGTCTGCGTATCCTGGATGACTTTACCAAAGGCGATGTGGACATTCTGGTAGCGACCGATGTGGCGGCACGCGGGCTGCATATTCCTGCCGTAACGCACGTCTTTAACTACGATTTGCCTGACGATCGGGAAGACTACGTGCATCGCATTGGCCGTACCGGACGCGCGGGGGCTAACGGGCATTCCATCAGCCTGGCCTGTGAAGAATATGCGCTGAACCTGCCGGCGATTGAAGAGTATATCGGCCACAGTATTACCGTAAGCCGTTACAACAGCGACGCGCTGATGACCGATCTGCCGCCGCCCAAGCGTCTGACGCGTAGCCGCACGGGGAGTGGCCCGCGCCGCAGTGGCGGACCGCGCCGTAATGGCCCACCGCGCAATAATAACCGCAAACGTTCAGGTTAATGCCATGCCCAGCGCCTCATCGCTTTATGCTGCAATAGATTTAGGATCTAACAGCTTTCATATGCTGGTGGTGCGCGAGGTGGCTGGCAGTATCCAGACCGTTGCGCGCATCAAACGCAAAGTCCGTCTGGCTGCCGGCCTGGACAGCGAGAGCCGTCTTTCTGACGAAGCAATGGCGCGCGGCTGGGCATGTCTGGCGCTGTTTTCGGAGCAGCTGCAGGATATTCCGGCAGCGCAAATCCGCGTGGTCGCCACGGCAACCTTGCGGCTGGCCGCCAATGCGGGCACATTTCTGTACAAAGCGCAGGATATCCTGGGCTGTGCTATTAATGTGATCAGCGGTGAAGAAGAAGCCAGCCTGATTTATCAGGGCGTGGCGCACACTACCGGCGGCTCTGATAAACGCCTGGTGGTCGATATCGGCGGTGGCAGCACCGAGCTGGTGACCGGCAGCGGCGCACAGCCGGTTGCCCTGTTCAGCCTGCCGATGGGTTGCGTGACCTGGCTGGAGCGCTATTTCGGCGATCGCCACCTCGGCAAGCATAATTTCGACGCGGCGGAACAGGCGGCAAGCGAAATGATCCGCCCTGTTGCCCCGAAACTGCGCGAGCAGGGTTGGGAAATTTGCGTGGGCGCATCCGGCACCGTTCAGGCGCTGCAGGAAATCATGATGGCGCAGGGAATGGACGAGCGCATTACGCTTGCTAAGCTCCAGCAGCTGAAACAGCGCGCCATTCAGTGCGGCAAGCTGGAAGAGCTGGAAATCGAAGGGCTGACGCTGGAGCGCGCGCTGGTTTTCCCCAGCGGCCTTTCCATTTTGATCGCCATTTTTACCGAGTTGAATATCAGCAGCATGACGCTGGCTGGCGGCGCGCTACGTGAAGGCCTGGTATACGGTATGCTGAAGCTGCCGGTCGATCGCGATATCCGCAGTCGTACCTTGCATAACGTTCAGCGTCGTTTCGCGATTGATCTCGATCAGGCGGAACGCGTGCGCGCGCTGGCGGAAAGTTTTTGCCGCCAGCTGAGCCACAGCTGGAAGCTGGACGAACGCTGCCGGGAACTGCTTAACAGCGCCT
>NZ_DALZCD010000086.1:5420-15126 GCF_031978025.1 Erwinia sp. | reverse complement strand
TACGTTACCCAGCCGACGATCAGTAAAATGCTGCGCCAGCTGGAAGAGGAACTGGGCTGTACGCTATTGATCCGTGAAGGACGCAAGCTGCGTCTGACCGACACCGGCCAGGCCGTTTATCAGCGCGGGTTGACTATCCTGCAGGAGTTTAAGCAGCTGGAGGCGGAGATTAGCGATATCAACGACCTGAAAACTGGCGAGCTGCGGCTGGGTATTCCGCCGATGGTGGGGATGCAGATCGCCGGGTCGATCTCCGCTTTCCGCCAGCGTTATCCCGGCGTCGAGCTGAAAATTTCCGAATTCGGCGGCCTGACCGTGCAGCAGGCGGTGCTTTCCGGCACGCTGGATATTGCCATGACTGCCCTGCCGGTAGCGGAAGATCTGCCGCTGAACGCGCTGCCGCTGATGAGCCATCCGCTCTGCGTGCTGGTGCCAAAAACCCGCGAATGGCTGCGCCGTACCCATGTCCCGCTGGCCGAACTGGCCGGCCATCCTATCCTGATTTACAACGAAGAGTTTTCGCTTAACCGACAGCTGATGCGCGCTTTTCAGGCTAACGGCTTCACGCCGCAGATCGCGGTACGCAGCGGCCAGTGGGATTTCCTTGCAGCGATGGTGCAGGCCGGCATGGGCGTGGCGATCCTGCCCGAACCAATCTGCCAGCGGCTGGATAAAAGCCACCTGCTATGGCTGCCGTTGGAGTCGGAGCTGGTGTGGCAGCTGGGCCTGATCTGGCGGGAAGGCAGCTACCTGTCAAAGAGCGCGCAGGCCTGGATCGCGTGCTGTCGGCAGTTCTGGCCTGGCCAAACGCCGACGCTATCAATGTAGCGGTTGAGTAATTGATTTAGTGCCGCTTGCCAGCGGCCGATAAAAGCGGAACAGCGCTGTTTCGCCAGTCGAGCAGTGACGATAACGCTAAATGATAATACTGATTTTATTTTAACGGGCAGATGAGCAAAAGGTTTCTCTCGCCATTTGTACGAATATCTTCCTCAAGATTTAGTTTGACTTTTTCCCCGTCAAGTTCGATCCACATGGAATTTTCATCCGACATAAAATAAAAAATAAACGCCTTATTTAAGTTATCCTCAGTAGCCAATATTCCTTTCCATGACGTGTGATTATTAAATTGACGGGTAATAAAAGTGTATGCTTCCCGCCAGCTGTTAGTCGCATGCAGGGCATATTGCTGAAACAGATGATAGCTTTTCTGATATTGGCCTTCTGGGGGATCTTTTTTGCTTAAAGTTGTTATGCTACCGACTTGATAATCAAGAATAGCAATAGTGCCGTACATATCTTTAGCGACGACTACCGCGTGCCCGGATCCCAACGGAAATCCTCCCCTTTGAGCATGCGGATGACGAAAATAGGTCAGCCCCATCGCTTCCGTTGCAGCCAGTTCACGATCGATATAATCATACGTCTGCTCCCAGAGCACATTCGTCGGCAGTGTAGGTGCATCAAAGTTCGTCAGCGCGGCATAGCGGCCTGCGTCGCCATATAGGCTTAGCGTCTCTGCCAACGTGCCGCCATACTGCTGCATGGTTTCTGACTCCGCCACCAGCTCGTTAACAGTTTGATTAGTCAATGCGGCAACAGTGCAATAATAGCAGTTAGTATTAAGTTGATAAGGATTAAGTAATGTCGATATTTCCTTAAAATCATCAATTAGCTGTAGGCCCGAGCCAAAAAAACCACTGAAGTTTGCGGGCTGTATTTGCAAACATTGCTGTTGAATCATTACAATGAGATGCTGCTGTATAGCATAACTAATGGGCGAGCCTGCCAATATCTTGTCTTTATTAAACGGAATCTTTTCCAATACGGCCTCCTTAATTTTGTCAGGCATTATATTTTCACTATAAAAGCACACGTTTCGATATCCGATTGGATATACTTCAGTAGCCTGGCAAATTGGAGGCGCTATTTTTATGTAGTAGATCAATAAACCTGAAATTTACTACACGCCTTGAGATATAATAAGAATGGACAACATCAATACTAAGAGAAAAACCGCGAGCCCGGTGGCTCGCGGTCTTGCCTCTACTCTTCTTTCTCGATCAGCAGCGTTTCCAGCAGGTCGAGATCGTGCAGCATTTTCTGCATGGTCTCATTACTGATTTTCTGCGTGGCGCGCAGGTGATACAGCTCACCGCGTTCAGCGCGCAGCGCGGTCAGACGGAAGCGGCGCTCGAGGTTTTCCGCATACAGCGCCCGTTCCAGATCGGCCTTACCGTCCACGCGACGACGCATATTACCAATCACCCGTGAAGCGACCTCTTTGACCAGCTCGGCATCAATGTTCTCTTCAGTATCGGTTGTCAGGCGTTCTTCCATCTTATGCAGGCTGTCGATAGCCGTTTCCGCCATCGCCGCGCGCGCCATCTGCACTTCGTGACGATGTGCCGTCTTGTCATGGCCTGCTACGCCGCGCAGCAGCACCGGCAGCACCGCCACACCGACCAGCAGCGAGAACAGGATGACGCCCATTGCCAGGAACACCAGCTCGTAGCGCGCCGGAAAAGCGTCGCCGTTAGTCAGGAACAGCGGAATGGACAGCACACCGGCCAGGGTAATGGCTCCACGCACGCCAGCAAAAGAGGCGATCAGCAGTTCACGCAGGCTGTAGCTGGTGAACTCCATTGGCCTTTTTTTCAGCAGGCGCTGGCTTATCAGGCGCATGGTCCACAGCCAGGCGAAGCGGACGATCATCAGCGCGGCATAAATCAGCACTACAGACAGCACCAGCATCCACAGATCGACATTAGGATCGGCCTCTGCCTGGGCTATGGACAGCTGCAGGATATCCGGCAGCTGCAGGCCGAGCATCAGGAACACCATGCCGTTAAAGACAAATTCCAGCATTTGCCAGACGCTGTTGGCACGCAAGCGCATCGCCAGAGGTGCCTGACGGATAATGCCTGAACGGGTGATGGTCATGCCCGCCGCGACGGCGGCCAGGATACCCGACACACCGATATGTTCAGCAATCAGGTAAGACGCAAAAGGCAGCAGCAGCAGCAGCACCGTCTGCGTGGCTGGATCGTCACCGGTCCAGCGGCTGAACAGGCGCAGCGACTTGCCGTACAGCCAGCAGATAGCAATACCGGCTATCAGCCCGCCAACGGCGACCTTTACGAATTCCAGCGACGCGCCGGAAACCGTAAACACCATGGTGCCCATCGCAACCGCGACGGCGAACTTTAGCGATACCAGGCCAGAAGCGTCATTCATCAGCGCTTCACCCTGCAATATCGACATAATTTTCTTCGGTATGCGCCCTTCGCCGACAATACCAGAAAGCGCTACGGCGTCGGTTGGCGACAGGACGGCCGCCAGTGCGAAAGCAGGCAACAGCGGAATGCCCGGCACCAGCCAGTAGATCAGATAACCAATGCCGACTACGGTGATCAGCACCAGTACCAGCGCCAGGCCAATAATCTCGCGTCCGTGATGTAAAAACTCGCTGGTCGGCGTCTTCCAGCCGTCAGCAAACAGCAGTGGCGGAATAAACAGGACCAGGAACAGCTCGGGATCGAAATCGACATGCAGGCCGAAAGTTGGCCACGCTAACAGCGCCCCCATCACGATCTGCACCAGCGGCAGGGGGATTTGAAAAGGAATAATGCGTGCGGCTACGCCAGAGAGCGACACCACCAGCGTGAGGATAAGAATAGTAAAAAAGATTTCCATGTTGTCCTTTCATAGCTTCCAGATAGCAACAAAATACCAGGCTCGGGACACATAATGCCCTGTGTAATAGTAAAGCAAAAATGGGACACGCTGAAAAAGCTGATGTGTGCTATTACGCGGAAAAAGCGAAGATTCGGAACGGAGGCCGGAAATACCGGCCTCGCGAAGGGGATCAGATGGCCCAGCCGCCGGCGTAAAACGCGACCAGCGCGACAGCGATAATCACCGTGCCGACGTTGAGCTTGCGCCACTCGCCTGCAAAGATGCGACCAATGACCAGCGAGCCAAAGCCCAGCATAATGCCCGTGACGATATTGCAGGTCAGCACGATAAACACGGCAGCCAGCAGGCCAGACATGGCATCGACAAAATCGCTGAAGTCGATTTTGGAGACGTTGCTCAGCATTAGCAGGCCCACGTACATCAGCGCCGGCGCGGTAGCATAGCCCGGCACTAAGTAAGCCAGTGGCGACAGGAACAGGATCAGCAAAAACAGCACACCTACCACGATAGCGGTCAGGCCGGTTTTGCCGCCCGCAGCCGTACCCGCAGCGGATTCGATATACACGGCCGCAGGCGAAGCGCCAATCAGGCCGGAAAAGATGCTGCTAACCGAATCCGTGGTCAGCGCTTTACCGCCATTCAGGATCTGATGATCTTTATCCAGCAGGTTCGCCTGCCCCGCTACCGCACGGATAGTGCCGGTCGCGTCAAACACCGCGGTCATTACCAGCGCCAGCACGCTTGGCAATACCGCCGGTTTGAGCGCGCCTAAAATATCCAGACTAAAGACCAGCGAGTGGCCTTGCGCATCCGACAGCGAAGGCATGGCGAACAGCCCCTGATATTTTACGGCCGGATCGAAAATCAGTCCGAGTACGGAAATGGCAATGATGGTCAGCAGGATCCCGCCCGGCACGCGAAGCTTTTCCAGGCCAAAGATCACCGCCAGCCCTGCCAGCGTCATCAGCACCGGGAAAGAGGCGAAGTCGCCCAGCGCAACCGGCAGCGCGCCCGGTACGGGGTTTTTTACCACCAGTCCTACGCCATTAGCGGCAATCAGCAGCAGAAACAGGCCGATACCGACGCCGGTACCGTGCGCCACGCCCATCGGCAGGTTGCGTAATATCCAGGCACGGATCCCGGTTGCGGAGATTAGCGTAAACAGCACGCCCATCAGGAAGACCGCACCCAGCGCGACCGGCACGCTGATATGTTGGCCCAGTACCAGGCTGAAGGCGGTAAAAGCGGTCAATGAAATGGCACAGCCTATCGCCATCGGCAGGTTTGCCCACAGCCCCATAATAACCGAGCCAAAGCCCGCTACCAGGCAGGTCGAGACAAACACGGCCGCGGGAGGAAAGCCCGCCTTACCGAGCATGGAAGGCACAACAATCACCGAATAGACCATGGCGAGGAAGGTGGTAAGTCCGGCTAAAATCTCCTGACGCACGGAGCTGCCGCGCGCAGAAATTTTAAACCAGGCATCTAACGATCCGCCGGTCTGATGATGAGTCGACATAATGGAAATCCCCTGAACTTTCTTATGAATTATCGATGCCTGATGACGGGTTCATACCACGTTTACATCCCTGATAGCGCTATTGCAGATCGACAAAACTCCATAAAGGAGCCGCGATCGGAAAAAAGCAAACGTTTAACCCGACAGGCATACTGCATTTTTTTAAAGGCAAACGATTATCCTGCCTTTAAGGCCGCCTTTTCAACTGCTGATGCCGGGAAGCTTGCAGATTTTCCTTTCTTTTACGCCCGCACCTGCCTGAGCAGACTTTAGCTGGCTCATTGGCAAGCGCGGTCATAGCACTTTCTTATGAGGAAGCACGAGGAAACTTCAGGAGCTGCGGGGCGATTATTTATTCAAGATTGACCGCGCCACCTTTCTGCAGCGCCCGTTGCCAGGCCGCCCGGCTTTGGACTTTCTTTAGCCAGGCCTGAATAGCAGGAGAACTACCTGCGCCGCCGCGCGCGCTGAGCGCCTGAAGTGGAAAACTCATCTGCACGTCGGCAATGCTGAAATGGGAACCGGCAAACCATTCATTGTCAGCAAGATGCTGCTCGATAAACTCGCGATGGGTGGCAAGTTGCTTGTCGAGGTACGCCTTCTGCACGCCTTTGCCAAAAGCGCGCCCTACTGGTCGCAGCAGCCAGGGCACCGGAGCCTCACCCATGCGGCTGAAAATAAGCTTCATCACCAGCAGCGGCATCAGCGAGCCTTCTGCATAATGCAGCCAGTAACGGCCCGCGATGTGCTCGTCTTCCGTAGTCAGTTTCAGACGGCTTTCAGCATCATAATGCTCCGCCAAATATTCAAGGATCGCGCCGGACTCTGCAATCACCCGATTGCCATCGGTGATCACCGGCGATTTACCGAGAGGGTGCACTTTTTTCAGCGCTTCGGGTGCCAGCATCGTTTTTTCCCGCTGGTACAGTTTGATTTGATAAGGGGTTTCCAGTTCTTCCAGCAGCCAGAGAATACGCTGCGAACGGGAGTTGTTCAGATGGTGGACGGTGATCATGACCTTTCCTTGTGCGTAAATACAGTGCTCTCAGTATAGACAGCCTTATTTACGTTCAGGTGCCAGCAGGATCGCCCCCGTGCCGCGCTCGCTCAGGCGGTCATCCGGATTACGCAACGGACAGTCTTCCATTGATAAACAGCCGCAGCCAATACAGCCATCCAGATCGTCACGCAGTCGGGTCAGGGTATCGATACGGCTGTCCAGTTCTTCGCGCCATTTACGGGTCAACAGCGCCCACTCTTTTGGCGAGAGCCGTTTGCCCGGCGGAAACTGAACCAGGTGCTCGCCAATAGTCGCCAGCGGAATGCCTATCCTTTGGGCAATTTTAATCACCGCCACCCGACGCAGGACGTCACGGTGATAACGGCGCTGATTGCCGCCGTTGCGGAAACTGGCGATCAGGCCTTTGCTTTCATAAAAATGCAGCGCTGAGACGGCCACGCCGCAGCGTGCCGCTACGTCGCCGGGGGTCAGTTCACGCTTATTCAGAACGGACGTTTTTTTCATTTTGCGCTTTACCTCAAGTTAACTTGAGGAATTATACTCCAGCCCTTGAGAAGGCGAACCCTCTTTTTTCGCCATGTTGATTGGCCGCCAGCTACCGGGAGAAGATCAGAATGCATAATGATATTGTTCACGCGCTTACCGACTGGATTGACAGTAATCTGGATAAGACGCTTTCCATTGATGACGTTGCGGCGCGATCCGGCTATTCCAAATGGCACCTACAGCGCATGTTCCGGGCCGTGACTAAACAGACGCTGGGCAACTATATCCGTGAACGCCGTCTGACCCTGGCCGCGAAAGAGCTGTGCCAGACGCAACGTCCGGTTTTTGATATTGCTATGCAGTACGGCTATGACTCGCAGCAGACTTTCTCACGCGTTTTTCGCCGCCAGTTTGATCAGACACCGACGGCCTACCGGCACAGTATGCGTCGCCCGCAGAAACGCCAGGCCAGTTTTGACTGCAGCGAATTCGCTTACGCTCACAGCTAAACGTTTTCATATTCAGGCGCCGCTGCCGTCTGTAGTCGGCTCCAGAGCGTGGGCGAAAAATACCAGCCGCCACCCAACGCCTTGATGTGGTACATCGCCGCATCGGCCTGGGCGATGGTCGCCTCGCCGGTATGATGATTTTTTGCCAGCGCGATGCCGATACTCAGCGACTGAGTAAGAAGAGTACCGTCGTCCAGTCGTACAGGTTCACGCATCGCTTCAATCAGGTTTTGCGCGACGCAGCCCGCCTGTTCGCCGCTTTCAATACCCGATAGCAGTACGGCAAATTCGTCCCCACCAAGTCGTGCCACCAGATCATTCTTACGCAAATGCCCGCGCAGGCGCTGAGCGGTAATGGCCAGTACGCGATCGCCAGCAGCATGACCGTAGCGGTCGTTGACCTCTTTAAAACGGTCGCCGTCAATAAACAAGACTGCTACCTGCGCAGCGGTTAAAGGCGTGCTTAATTGCTGCTTAAGCTCCTGCTCAAAAGCCGTGCGGTTAGGCAACCCGGTTAATGCATCGTGGCGAACCTGATGAGCCAGCGTGGCGTTTTCGCTTTGCAGATGGCGTTGCCAGTTGGCTAACTCATCCAGCAGGCTGTTAAAGTCACCGCTAAGTTTGTTCAGCTCGGCAATAGAAGAGGAAGGCACGCGTAGCGAGAAGGCCCGCCGCTTACGCACCTCATGCGCCACGCAGGCGATATTCGACAGGGCGCTGACAATGCCTGAATGCATTCTGCGCGACAAATAAAAGGCCAGCAGTGCGGAAATTAACATGCTGCATCCCAGCCATGTCAGCGCCTGGAAAAGATAGTGCATCACCCGACAACCATCACCGGTCAGCCAAATCGAGCCGACTTCTTTCCCTTCGCACAGCACGGGAATGTGTACCGGTTTTGGAAATAACCAGCGCGAGACCAGCTCACTAAAGGCGCTTTTTTCACGATGGTCGCTGGCGGCCCAGCTGGCCAGCAAATGACGATCCGCATCGAGGATCCGCACCTGACCAAACTGCGTTTTCGCACCAATATCCTGCAGGATAGCGCGCGCTGCTGCACCGTCGCCTGTTGCTACCGCCTGCTGTGCACTGTAGCTGATGGTCGTCGCCAGCAGCTCGGAATTATTTTCTGCATAGCTACGCAGCGCCAGCACTGAAAGCAGTGAAAGCGAGAGACCGCTGAAGGTCAGCGAGACAATAATGATAATTAAATGAATACGCCGTAGCGACTTTCGTAGCGTGGGCAGCGGTTTCGCTGCCGATTGCGCGGTAATGTTTCCCGCGGGACGGTCATGATACATGATTCCTCCCACGCCAACCGAACGGATCTCCGCTCATGCAGCGCTTCTGCATTGGGGCCTTACGTTGACGACCGCCCGAAGCTGCAACGCTGCCGGGACCAGGCTACTGCCCCGATCTGAGTTAAAGAGCAAGCTGAAAGCACAGGGAAAATTAACTGCGGGCAAAATGGCTTTTCGACTCTGAATAGCCACAGGCAAACAGACAGGCTCCGGTTATCTGACATAAATTTTCGCTATCTTTCCCTGCGCGTTATGACGGAAAACGCTTCATGGGAATAAAAAAGCAAAAATAAGTTTCTAAAAATCCTACAACCCCTCTTCATTCCATACAACTTTTAACAGGTCAGATTCATCCCAAACGATCCAGTTATTGTCAGATAATGCGGCATAATGCCGTGAGAAATAAAGAATAACGGGGTGGAAAAAGGAAAAGACAATCCCGCAATGGAAGATTAATAATGGAAATTATTATCATCTATTGTCTCAAAAAATAAACCGAATTTGAGTTTGCCTTAAACGAGAATTAATTCTTTTTGGTAATATTACGCATCTGCCGTCAAATATCGTCGCTAACCTACGGGAAATAAATACGATTATTACGCGCGTTCAAAAAACGGCCCTAAGCGGCCTTAAAAGTGTTCAAAACCCGTCCGATGCGATGCTATAATGTGACCGTCATCACACTTACCCCCCTGTATCCGTCCCGATGGAAAGCAATCCTGGCCTTTTCGTCCGGTCAGATGACGCCTTTTTATTGCCAGGCCTGATTGATGCGGAGTTTTAGAAATATGGGTACCTTAACCGCTAGCCTGGTGCTGATGAGGTGGGAGCTGATTAGTGCGGTCATGATGTTTGTTGCCAGCACCTTTAACGTAAAATGTCGTCAGTCCAGCCGCAACGGTATGGCTTTCATCTTTACTGGGGTGGGAATCGGCATGGCATGCTGGTTTGTCACCGGCCTGTTAGGTATCACGCTGAGCATGGATAACCTGCTTAACTTCTGGCATATCACCAAAGACGTGTTTGTCGATGTGATGAGCCATACGCCAGCCGATTACCCGCTGCCGTAAAACGCAATAATTTCTGGCTAATACTAAAGACGTGTTTGTCGAAGTCATGAGCCATACGCCAGCCGATTACCCGCTGCCGTAAAACGCAATAATTTCTGGCT
>NZ_DALZCD010000086.1:0-5320 GCF_031978025.1 Erwinia sp. | reverse complement strand
AATACTAAAGACGTGTTTGTCGGAATCATGGGCCATACGCCAGCCGATTACTCGCTGCCGTAAAACGCGTAAAGCCGCATGATATTCATGCGGCTTTCGTCTTTATACTTTCTTCAGTGCGCCGGACATAGCCGCCGCTTCGCCGCCAATGGCCTTCAATGTTTTCGGCTTACGTTCCTGCAGCCACATATCGCCCATCATTTTATCCAGCCCCTGATCCAGACCGGTTACCATGCCTGCACCTGGCGTAAAGGTCAGCTCACCGAAGTAGATCTGTCCTTCACTGATATACCAGTCAACGCGCACATAGTCGAAGTCGCTGGCCAGCTTTTTACTCAGCGCCAGGGCTTTCTCCAGCGTTTCCAAATCGCCACTGATATCCAGCCCCGTATCGCGAATCTTGTAGAAGCAGGATTTCAGCGTGTTCACATAGAAATTCATCGACAGCGGTGCATTGCCACAGCGGTTATAAATAATCTGCAAAACGTACTCGAAAGTGCCGTCTTTTTTATTGAACATATGGAACTTGTAGTCAACGGCAGCAAACTTGCCGTCGCCAACATACTGTTCAACCAGAATGCGTGGCTTAATGTAGCGATAGTGAATTTCACGTGCTTCGTGCGAAAAATCCCGGCTCAGCCACTCCTCACAGCGCTTGATCAGCAGCTGCTTCTGTAAGCAGTCCGGTTCTTCCAGCAAAATCTCCACCATGCCCGATCCGTGATTAGGCTTAACTACGGTGTTCTTCAGCGAGCTCAGCCCTAACAACGTAACAGGATCGGCCGTCTCATGCAGAAGAGGGATTAAGTATTCATCCCCAATGGTCTGCGAAATATAGTCGCGTACCAACAGCTTATCTGAAAGCATCCCGTAACGCAGGTAGTCACCGGTGACAAACTTGCGGTACAACACCTTCTCATTAAACAGTTTCGGCTGGTGTATGTTAGGTAACTTTTTAAATTTATGCAGATAATAAATTCTGTCCTGATAAGACCAGGGCATTTTTTTGAAAAGGAACAGGAAACCTTTTCTTATTTCTGCTTTGAGTTTTAGCATTTTTGACCTCATTGGCAGGCTTTATAATTGTGTGAGGAAAAATGTGTTCAGAATTAGCGTCTTCTCGCTACCTGAAACCGCGACACGCGCGTCTCATTTTTCCCGGCAGGCATAAAAAATCCGTCAGCTGCTTTACCCCGTTTAAGCAGTTTTCCTGCTCACGGTCTCTGCTTCCTGCAAGACAACACCAGATTCATGCCTCTGGCGTCAGAAGAGAGAAAACTGACTGACGAAAAGCCCGTTAAGGACAGAGTAAGCGGGCTTCTTGCTTACCGTATGGCCCTCACGGGACAACAACTTCTTTTTTACCGAACAGGCGGCCCAGGGCCAGCCTGAATTTATTAGGGCTTCTTCACCACCGACGGCGCGCTTTCTTGCCGGTCTGGCAGAGAGGCGGCCTGGCCATCCTGCAGCCATATCTTACCCATCATCTCGTCCAGCCCGTGATTCAGCATCGGCATCAGGCCAGCACCTGGCGTGAAGGTCAGCTCACTGAAATAGACGTCGCCCTGACTGATAAACCAGTCAACCCGCACGTAATCGAAATCGCTGGCCAGCTTTTTACTCAGCGCCAGCGTCTTCTCCAGCGCGGCCCGGTTATGGCTGATATCCATGCCGTTATCAAAGCGACGGTAAAAACTGCTATCAAGATTGTTGACGTAAAACAGCATCGACAGCGGCTGGTTATTGCTACGGTTACAAACGACCTGTAGCACATACTCAAAATGGCCATCCTGCTTGTTAAACATATGGAACTTATAAGCGATCGCGGTGGACTCGCCGTCTCCTACACGCTGCTCAACCATGATCTGCGGTTTGACAGAGCGGTAGTGGATTTCACTCGCTTCGTGCGAGTAATCTTTTGTCAGCCATTCACTGCAGCGCTCAATAAGCTCATGTTTCTCAACGAAGTCAGGTTCGTCCACAAAGACTTTAACCATGCCGGAACCCCGGTTTGGTTTAACGACGGTGTCTTTTAACGTGTCCAGTTCCAGCAGCGTTTCTGGGTTATCGGTAGTGTGTAATAAAGGGATCAGGTAATCCCCACCAATTTTGTGGGCAATATAATCCCGCACCAGAATTTTATCTGATAACGCTGCGTAACAATCGTAATTGCCTTTAATAAACTTGCGAAACAGTACCTTTTCATTAAAGGAATAAGGATGACGAATATGCGGCATCCGTTTAAACCGATGAAAATAATATATTCTGTCCTGGCAGGTCCACGGCATAATTCGGATACAGTTCAGGGCGGCCTTTTTGATTTCTTTTTTTGCGTTTACCATTTTCTTACTCACCTATAGGTTTTGTAGTTGAGTGAGGAAAGCTGCATCCTAAGAATGACTCCATTCTTAAAGAAATAATTCATCAGCGTCAGGGATAACAGCTCGGTCACCAGCACACTCCATGCGGCGCCCGTCAGTCCCCAAAAACGAATGAAAAACCAGTTGGTTACTACGCTAATTGCTACCAGTAAGATAATTTTTACCAGCAGATAGTTAAAGCCGCCCTCTTTCACCATGTAGCGATAGGCTACTGTCCCCATGGCTGAAAAGCAGGTCGCCAGCGAAAGCAAGGTGACCAGATTGCCCGACTGCTGATAGTCATGACCGTAAAGCAGGCTAACAATCTTTTCGCCGAACAGCGCAACGACCAGCAGCATAAACAGCGAAACAGCCACAACGTAGCCATTAAGCCTGGCGGCCAGCCTCAGCGCTACGTCACCCCGCTCACGGAAAATTTCCGAGAAGCTGGAGGTAATAATCGCCACAGGGATAAATATCCAGGAGGCAGAAATTGTATTCGCTGCTGTAAACAAGCCCAGTTCGTGCGCCGATCCCACGCCTACGAGAAAGAACTGCGCCAGCTTAACCTGAATAGAGATAAACACGCTGGAGATCGCCAGGGGTAATCCCGCATGAAACAGGTAGCGCAGATAGCTGCGGTGCTTACGTCTGGACGGCGGGCTGATGGTGTTTTTTTGATAAAACATTGTCCGCTTGATCAGGTACGGCACCAGCGTCACCGCAACAATGGAGAATGACAGCAGTAGCGGATTGAGCTTAAACCATGCGATAGCAAAGCTAATGGCGAAACTGATGATCATTCCCGTTGCGTTAGCCACGGTATTCATGCGCGATTCTAATCGCGCATTGTTATAGACGCTAAAAATGTCCTGGGTAACGAAGATTGCCGACAGAAAAGACGCCACGGCAAAAATCAAAAAGTTTTCACGCATCTCCAGCCAGACCCAGGCCAGCACCGGAAAAGAAAGCAATAATAACAATGCTATACGTAGCTGTTTCGCTACGGCCATCAGCCGCATACCTTTCGAGGCGCTTTTGCTGATGCTTTTAAACAGGATTGTTTCCGTACCAAAAATAGCTATGGTCTGAACAATAGAAAAAATGGATGCAGAAAATGCGATTTGCCCAAAAACAGAGGGGCCAAAAGATTTTGCAACATAGGATGTAACAAAAATTACACCAAAAACCGAAACTACCTTCTCTGACATCATCCAGGCAGCGTTCGAGACGACACTGTGTTTCATTGAAGCTTCCTTCGTAGAACTAATAACTTATAACGAAAGTCAGTACATCCTTGTCTGTCACAGAGAAAGCAAACCTGGCTTGCGCCCGGCAAAAATAAGCGTCAGGAATATTATTTTACGGGCAATAGCGCACCGTTCTTATTTAAAAGATTTATTTTATCAGATCGTTTTTTTTAACGAGCCTTCTGGTTTTCCCTGGGCTTGATACTGGTTAGCAATCTACCTCAGCATGCACAATGCTGGAGAATATCCTGGCACAGTTTTTTTCTTTCGCCTGCTGGATCATTCTGAATTACCGGCTGGCCTTGCTGATGGCATGAAGCGAATTTATAACAAAAAGCGTTTTATCGAAAGCTAACCAGGTGCTTTGCAAATAAAATAGGAGAAATCCCATGATGATATTTATTCATAATCCCTTAACTTAAAGCCTGCAATTCAAATCGCGCACTTAACGTCGCCGCCCTGATTAATGGATAAATTAGATCCATTTTTTAGTGCAGCCATTCTCATCACTTTATAGTTAAGAAAGGTAATAGCATCCATGAGAAAGTCACGATATACAGAAGAGCAAATCACCAGTGCCATTAAAGCATCTGAATGCGGCGTAAAGGTTAAGGAGATTTGTGAAGAACTGGGGATTTCTGAGGCCACATTCTATAGCTGGAAAAAGAAATATGCCGGACTCTTCTCTGAAGAGGGGAGAAAAATCAAGGAGTTAGAAGAGCGCGTGCACAGTATGGAGCGGGAACTCCAGATGCTTTCTTCGGATAAAGAAATGCTGCAGAGCGTATTGAAAAACTTCTTTACCACCAATGATAAACGGCAGGCGGTTAATTTTCTTCAGGATACTT
The DNA here is from genome assembly GCF_031978025.1 of Erwinia sp. Classification (NCBI taxonomy): domain Bacteria; kingdom Pseudomonadati; phylum Pseudomonadota; class Gammaproteobacteria; order Enterobacterales; family Erwiniaceae; genus Erwinia; species Erwinia sp. The sequence goes on along the minus strand of NZ_DALZCD010000086.1, from coordinate 862 downwards.
TTGATATTGGTACCCGCCGTAGCTGCCGTTTGCTGGATATTAGCCGTAGCGTTTATCACTATCCTTACAACTGTGAGAATCAATAAGTGCGATGCAACACGCACTTTTTTTACTGCTCAGGACCAAATTAAAATATTCCGTTCTTTAATTAAAAAGTACCGTTCCTTTTTGTGGCAACCTGTTTTGGTGATGAGTTTATTCCCATAGCGCTCCACCACCAGGTCACCACGATTGATCGTCACCAGAAAAATTACATACACTTCATATAGTTATGAGCGCATTTATCTTTGCAACCAAAGATAAATGCGCCAGCTATGACATAAAGCTTCCTTACAGATCCCCGCAAAAACACCACTTCTACTTTAGTAATGATAAACCATGGCTGTTTACGAATGATTTACATTTCTCACTGTTCTTTACGCCAGCCTTCTCACCCTCTTTCGCAAAAAAGCCCGTCCATACGGCCTTTACCGCTGCATCAGGGTACTTTCAAGTCCATAAATTATGCAAAAAACCTTAACATTGATGCTTAGCAGAACCATCAGTGATGCCCGACGCTAACATTTTATTGTGATTTATTAATGTATCCGCCCGACAGGGAGGACTCTTTCTTTCGTTTTTTATGATTGTAATTTGAGTTAAGAATGGTTTGTTATTGTCAAAACAGTCTCAAAAAAGGAGGAATAATGAATGAGCAGTAAGAATTGACTGTGTTTGAAAATAACGAAATCCTGTTAACGATTATTCCTATAGCGGAACAATCCGCTGCTGTGTCATAGCAGCGTTTAGGTAATCCGCATTTTTTTATCGTCTCCCGGACAGAAAAGGGTGATAAAAATCACACCTGGAGATAAAAGTTTCC
>NZ_DALZCD010000085.1:0-15209 GCF_031978025.1 Erwinia sp. | reverse complement strand
GCTAATTACTGATGCGTGACGACAATCAGGCGCAGCGCGTCAAGGCGCCAGCCTGCGCCATCAAGCGCCGCCAGCACCTGCTCGCGATTGTTTTCCAGCGCATCGATCTCATCCTGACGGATATTAGGATTGACCGCGCTTAGTGCCTGCAGGCGTGACAGCTCCGCGCTCAGGTTCTCGTTGGCTTCCACTCGGGCAATGTCGATCAACTTGCGAGCTTCTTCGGCCGCCTGACCTTCCGCCAGCTTCAGGATCTCATGCACATCCTGCTGCACGGCGTTAACCAGCTTGCTGCCGGTATGGCGATTCACGGCGTTGAGTTGGCGGTTAAAGCTTTCAAACTCCACCTTGCCTGCCAGATTGGTGCCTTTGCGGTCAACCAGCATCCGTACCGGCGTCGGGGGCAGAAAGCGCGTTAGCTGCAGCTGTTTCGGCGCCTGCGCCTCTACTACGTAGATCAGCTCCAGTAACAGCGTACCAACCGGCAGCGCTTTGTTTTTCAACAAGGAAAGCGCGCAGCTGCCGGTATCGCCGGACAGGATCAGATCCAGACCATTGCGAATAATCGGATGTTCCCAGGTGACATACTGCGCGTCTTCGCGCGACAGCGCCTGGCGGCGATCGAAGGTGATTGTGCAGCCATCTTCCGGCAGCCCAGGGAAATCCGGCACCAGCATGTGATCGCCCGGGGTCAGCACGATCAGGTGATCGCTGCGATCCTCCTGGTTAATGCCAACGATATCAAACAGGTTCAGGGCAAAGTTAACCAGCTCAATATGGTTGTCCTGCTCGCTGATGGTTTGCGCCAGCGCCTGAGCCTTCTCACCCCCGTTGGAGTTCAGCTCCAGCAAACGGTCACGACCTTGTTCCAGCTTGCTTTTCAGCGCGTTATGCTGCTCGCGGCAGTCGCTGATAAACTCGTCCAGCCCCTCGCTGCTTTCAGGTGCAGCCAGATAGTTGACCAGCTGGTCGCTGACCTTGTCGTAAATAGCGCGGCCGGTCGGGCAGGTGTGCTCAAAGGCATCCAGCCCCTCGTGATACCAGCGTACCAGCACCGACTGGGCGGTTTTTTCCAGATAAGGGACGTGGATCTGAATATCATGCGCCTGACCGATACGATCGAGACGGCCAATACGCTGTTCCAGTAAATCCGGGTTAGCGGGCAGATCGAACATCACCATCTGGCTGGCAAACTGGAAATTACGGCCTTCGGAGCCGATTTCCGAGCAGAGCAGCACCTGAGCGCCATCCTCTTCCGAGGCGAACCAGGCTGCTGCGCGGTCGCGCTCGATAATAGAAAGCCCTTCGTGGAACACGGCTGCGCGGATGCCTTCGCGCTCGCGCAGCACCTGCTCCAGCTGCAGGGCCGTAGTGGCTTTAGCGCAGATAACCAGCACCTTGCTGTCGCGATTGCTGGTTAAAAAGCCCATCAGCCATTCGACGCGCGGGTCGAAGTTCCACCAGGTTCCGCTGTCGCCTTCAAATTCCTGATAAATCTGCTCCGGATACAGCATATCGCGTGCGCGTTCATCGGCCGCTTTACGCGCGCCCATGATGCCGGAAACCTTGATCGCCGTTTGATACTGAGTCGGGAGCGGCAGACGGATCTGATGCAGTTCACGTTTCGGGAAGCCCTTGACGCCGTTACGCGTATTGCGGAACAGCACGCGACTGGTGCCGTGGCGGTCCATCAGCATGCTGATCAGTTCCTGGCGCGCTTCCAGCTTGCCCTCGCGATCGCTGTTGGCAACCTGCAGCAGTGGCTCAATGTCCTGCTCACCCATCAGATCGTTGAGCATGTTCAGGGCGTTGTTATCAATCGCCTTATCGGCCAGCAGGCCGGAAACGGCATCGGCAATAGGCTGAAAATGCTGCTGTTCTTCAACAAAAGCGGCAAAATCATGGAAACGATCCGGGTCCAGCAGGCGCAGACGGGCAAAGTGGCTTTCCATCCCCAGCTGCTCTGGCGTCGCGGTCAGCAGCAGCACGCCAGGGATCTGCTCGGCCAACTGTTCAATGACCTGGTATTCGCGGCTTGGCTGGCCTTCTTCCCAGGCCAGGTGATGCGCCTCATCGACAATCAGCAGATCCCACTCGGCTTCTGCCAGCATCTCCAGGCGCTGCTTATTGCGGCGCACGAAGTCGAGCGAGCAGATGACCAGCTGTTCGGTATCAAAAGCGTTATCGCTGTCCAGACGTGCCTGCGCATAGCGGTCATCGTCAAACAGGGCAAAGCGCAGGTTGAAGCGGCGGAGCATTTCCACCAGCCACTGATGCTGCAATGTTTCGGGTACCACGATCAGGACGCGCTCGGCACGACCGGCCAGCAGCTGCTGATGGATAATCATACCGGCCTCAATGGTTTTACCAAGGCCCACTTCATCAGCCAGCAGTACGCGCGGCGCATGGCGACGGCCCACATCGTGCGCGATATGCAACTGATGCGGGATCAGGCTGGTACGCATCCCACGCAGGCCGCTTACCGGCAGGCGATACTGCTCGCTGTGGTATTTGCGGGCGCGAAAACGCAGGGCAAAGCGGTCCATACGATCCAGCTGACCGGCAAACAGGCGGTCCTGTGGCTTGCTGAACACCAGCTTGCTGTCGAGCATGACCTCACGCAACATCACGCCGGACTCTTCGGTATCAAGCCGTGTGCCGATGTAGCTGACCAGGCCGTTCTCGGTGACGACTTCTGCCACTTCCAGCTGCCAGCCCTCGTGGCTGGTAATGGTGTCGCCCGGGTTGAAGATCACACGAGTAATAGGCGAATCATTTTTAGCGTAAAGACGGTTCTCGCCGATGGCGGGGAAAAGCAGTGTGACCATGCGCGCATCAACCGCAACAATAGTTCCTAATCCCAGTTCGCTTTCCGTATCGCTGATCCAGCGTTGACCAAGTGTAAAAGGCATAGATATTCGGCTCGATTCTCGTAGAGGTTATTTCAGGCAATAGCACGGCTGCCCGGCAGCAAAGCCCGGCAAATTTATTTCGTTTTGCAGGAAGGGCGCTATGGTACTGGAAGGTGGCGCGTTCGTCACCTGTCAAAAAAGCCCCAACTGACCTGTAACCAGTGTAGCAAAGTCATCCTGCACGAAAGGCAAAATCCCTTCCGCCACGGGTTGTAGCTGGCGGGAAAGGTAATGTTCATAGTCCAGTGGCGTCAGGCGCGCCTCCAGCGGCTCTGGTCCTGAGGTGGCCATCACGTAGCGGATCCGTCCGCCTTTTTGATACTGCAACGGACGGCCCAGTTTGCGATTTTGCTCGTCGGCAAAGCGGGCGGCACGTACGTGTGGCGGGACGTTGCGCTGATAATCATCCAGCGGTCGGCGCAGCTTTTTGCTGTAGGTCAGCTGGTCGTCGAGTTCGCCATCCAGCAGCTGCCGCACGGTTTCGCGAATATAATCCTGATAGGGCTGCCGTTTGAAAATCCGCAGATAGAGCGCCTGCTGAAAATTTTTCGCCAGCGGCGTCCAGTCGGTGCGCACCGTCTCCAGTCCTTTAAACACCATGCGTTCTTCGTTGCCCTGGCGGATCAAACCGGCGTAGCGTTTTTTGCTGCCCTGTTCCGCGCCGCGAATGGTTGGCATCAGAAAACGGCTGAAGTGGGTTTCGTATTCCAGCTCCAGCGCGCTCGTCAGGTTCAGCGTTTCCTGCAAATGGTGCTGCCACCAGGCGTTGATTTTGTCCACCAGCTGACGGCCAATCGCGGCGGCCGATGCCTCGTCATGCGGGGTTTTCAGCCAGACGAAGGTGGAATCGGTGTCGCCATAAATCACGTCGTAACCTTCCGCCTCCACCAGTTCCCGGGTCTGACGCATAATTTCATGGCCCCGCAGCGTAATCGAGGAAGCGAGACGCGGATCGAAAAAGCGGCAGGAAGGGGTACCCAGTACGCCATACAATGCGTTCATAATGATTTTAAGCGCCTGCGACAGCGGCTGGTTGCCCTGTTTTTTGGCGGTATCCCGGCCCTGCCAAATTTGACCAACGATGTCCGGCAGGCAGTGCACAGCGCGGGAGAAGCGCGCGCCGCGAAAGCCGCTGACTGAGTCGCTGTCGTCGGGATGCGCCATGCCTTCTGCCAGCCCGACCGGATCGATCAGAAAAGTGCGGATAATTGAGGGGTAAAGGCTTTTGTAATCCAGCACCAGCACCGAGTCGTAAAGGCCGGGACGCGAGTCCATTACGTAGCCGCCCGGACTCGCCTCAGGCGCAACCTCGCCCATATTGGGCGCAACGTAACCGGCGCGGTGCATGCGCGGCAGATAAAGATGGCTGAAAGAGGCAACCGAGCCGCCATGTCGATCCGCTGGCAGGCCGTTTACGGTGGCGCGTTCCAGCAGAAAAGGCATGATGTCAGTGCGCTGAAAGATCCGTGTTACCAGCTCGCAGTCTTTCAGGTTGTAGTGCGCCAGCGCCGGTTTATCTTCTGCAAAGCGCTGATCGATCTCCTGCATTCTGTCCCAGGGGTTATTAATGGCCTTGCCTTCCCCCAGCAGTTCGCGCGAGACCGATTCCAGGCTAAAAGAGGGAAAATCCCAGAAAGCCGATTTCAGCGCCTCAATACCGTCAATAATCAGCCTGCCGGTTGCCTGGGCAAAATAGATCCCCGGCTTAAAGCCGTGCTCGCGCCACTCCAGCGCTTCGTTGTTGCGGCCCAGCCGCAGTGGGATTGCGTAGCGGTCAGCATGTTTTTGCAGCACCCTGAGATCGAACTGCACCACGTTCCAGCCAATCAGCACATCCGGATCGTGTTCGGCAAACCAGGCGTTAAGTTTTTCGAGCAGCGCAGGGCGGCTGGCGACATATTCCAGCCTGAAGTCCAGGCCGCTGGCATCACCGTTTTCCGGCCCTAACATATAGACGACACGCTGACCGCAACCTTCCAGCCCGATGCAGTAAAGCTCGCCGTGGCGCGTGGTTTCAATGTCCAGCGAAACCCACTTCAGTGGGGGACGGTAGTCGGGATTGGGTTTAAGGCGTGCCTGCATAAGGCTGCTGCCAACCTGCTGGCCGCTGAACCAGACCGGTGCGGTGATAAAACGCTCCATCAAAAAGCGATCGGGCGGGCGGATATCGGCTTCATATACCATTACGCCGTTTTCGCGCAGCAGCTTTTCCAGCTTTTGTAGCTGGCGATACTGTTTGCAGTAAAGGCCGACAACGGGGCGCTGACGAAAATCCTTTAGCGTCAGCGGCACCAGCCGACACTCTTTTTCGGCACGCAACAGCGTTTCCGCCTGGGCCAGGTGCTGCTGTGGAATAAAGGCGACCGACTCCTGCGGCGGCAGAACGACGCGCTGCGGGCCACTGTCTGTAGCCAGCCACAGCACGATTTCGGTGCCGTTGGGCGTATCCCGCCAGTGTCGGGTCAGCAGAAAGCCTGCGCGAGCGTCGTTCACCTTACTCTCCTGAGCCGCTGGAAACAGAATACGGCGATCGTCGACCCGGGGAACGGGCCAGTTGCCTCATAATAGCATGTTTATTTATACAGTTCTTTATCCGGCGGCGGGGCTTTTTTCTTCTGTGCGGCCAGCCCCTTTTTCTTTACCCTGGTGAAAGAACTATGCGCATTCCCATACAAAACAGCGCTTGACGGATCCTGAGCGGGTCAGGACAATCCGCCTTTACAATAAGCAGAATGTGAACTCTATGGAAGCCTGGCTGCAACACCTTATCACTCAATCCGTTGCCTGGTCCTTGCTGGCAGTAGGCCTGGTGGCCTTCTTTGAATCGCTGGCGCTGGTGGGGCTGCTGCTGCCGGGCACCGTGCTGATGGCCTCGCTGGGTGCGCTGATCGGCAGTGGGCAAATCAGCCTCTATCCGGCCTGGGGCGTAGGGATAATCGGCTGCCTGCTGGGTGACTGGATCTCTTATTTTATCGGCTGGCAATTTAAAGGGCCGCTGCATCGCTGGTCATTTATTAAAAGACACCAGCCGTTGATGGATAAAACCGAACATGCCCTGCATGAGCACAGCATGTTTACTATCATCGTTGGTCGCTTTATCGGTCCGACGCGGCCACTGATCCCGCTGGTAGCGGGAATGCTGGAGCTGCCGGTAAAGAAGTTTATTCCGCCTAATTTAATTGGCTGCGTGCTGTGGCCGCCTTTATATCTGCTGCCCGGGATCCTGGCGGGCGTCGCGATTGATGTGCCGAAGGATGCCAGCAGCAGCCTGTTTAAATGGCTACTGCTGGCGGTAGCGGTGCTGGTGTGGCTGGGTGGCTGGCTGGGCTGGCGATGGTTGCGCGCCAAAAAACAGCATGACTGGGCGACCGCTTATCTGCCGGAAAGCCGCCTGCGCTGGCTGGCACCGTTAATGATGGCAGCGGCCCTGACCAGCTTCGTGACGATCCAGTTCCATCCGATGATGCCGATATTCCGCCATCTGCTGTGGCAGGTCTTTATCGGCTAGTGCAGCGGCCAAAAGCAAGCCACTTGCTTTTAGCCGCTGCCGCTGCTGCAGGGATAAACCTGAATGCCAGTCAACGTTGATCTGAACGATCTGTATGCTTTTCGGGCGCTGGTGGAGTATGGCAATTTCCGCCTGGCGGCAGAATCTATCTGCCTTTCTCCGTCCGCTTTAAGCCGACGAATAGACAAGCTGGAAAATGCGCTGGGTTTAAAGCTGTTTGAACGTACTACCCGGCGCGTCAGCCTGACGCTGAACGGCCAACATTTTGCCGAGCGATCGGGCCGCCTGCTGGTGGATTTCGAGGAGGTAATGGCGGATGTTACCGAGCTCAGCCAGCATCGTACTGGCCTGGTGACCGTCGCCACCGTTCCATCCGCTGCCTATTATTTTATGCCTGATGTCATCCGCCGCTTTCAAATCCGCTATCCACGGGTACGCGTTAAGCTTATCGACAGCAGTGCCGGCAACGTTTACGACTCGGTCGTCAGCGGCCAGGCGGATTTTGGCATCAGCTTTGCTGGTCGTACGCAGGCGGATGTGGAATTTTTGCCGCTGTTAGCGGACACCTATGTTGCGGCGTGTCGGCATGAACATCCCCTTGCAGGGAATAAGGCGCTGACATGGAAAACCTTTTATCAGCAGGCCTGGATTGGCCTGGATAAAACATCGGGTAATCGTAACCTGCTGGATCGGGCGCTGGCGCATATTGTGCCCGAACGTCCCAGTATTTGTGAAACCCGGCATGTTACCACGCTGCTGGGTATGGTCGAAGCGGGCCTTGGCATTGCCGCCGTTCCTGCGATGTCAATGCCCTCTGCCGGCCATTCTGTGCTCACCAGCCTGCCGCTGACTGAACCGGTAGTACAGCGTACGGTGGGTTTACTCAAGCGCAGCGGACGCGTGCTGTCGCACGTCGCCGCCGAGCTGGAAAAGTTAATTACTGAACGCTAGCCGTCTGCGGTAAAGCCACGGTTTTCAGACCGGTGGCGCGAACGCTCTCCTGCACCGCAGCCGACGAGAGATAATGCAGCAATTTTTTTGCCTCCTGCGTGTTGGCCGATTTTTTTGTTACGGCTCCGGCGAAGCGGGTGGTGTACTGCACGCTGGCCGGGAGTTCGCCGATAAAGGTTACGCCGGGTACGGGAAGCAGTTCGCTGACCTGTTGAAAGCCCAGCGCATATTTTCCTTCCGCAACTTCCCGGGCTACCGGGATCCGCTCTACCTTCTGCGCTTTGCCTTTCATTTGCGCAGCAATACCCAGCTTTTCGAACAGCTGACCGCTGACATATCTGCCGCTTGCGCTGTCGGAGTAGGCCACCGATTGCGCCTGCAACAGCGCTGTCCGCAACGCTTTTTCCGTTTTGATACTGACAGGCGCTGCGCCTTTTTTAACGACCGCGCCCACGGGGGAATCGGCCAGTTCCACACGGGAATCTTTAGCCAGCCAGGCTGCCTTATCCAGCTTTTCCAGGGCATCGCCCACCATAATGACTACATCGGCCTGTTCTCCACGAGACAGCCTGGCAGGGATGGCCTGAGCGGACTGCCCCATTGAAGGGCCGGATACGGTAACCACTTTACAGCTTTCCTGCGCTTCAAAGCGCGGCGCGAGTTTTTCCCATGCGGCGCTGAAGCCGCCTGAAATCATTACCGTCAGCGCTTTTGCCTGCACGCCTGAGCTGAGGAGAAAAAGAAGCGGTAATACACCTATAAATCGTCTTGTCTGGTCCATAATTTTCCTTAGCTGAGCGATTCTGTGAGCGGCTGAACATGCGTCGCGCGGCGACGATAAAGATAAAGCGTGGCCAGCAGGGCGCATACGGCGGCAAAGCTCATCCAGTATCCTGGCGAAGCTTTATCTCCCGTCAGCTCTATGAGTCCGGTAGAGACAACAGGGGTAAATCCACCAAAGATCGCCGTTGCCAGGCTATAAGCGAGCGAGAAACCCGCTACTCTGACTTCCGGCGGCATAATTTCCGTCAGCGCTGGGATCATTGCGCCGTTGTAAAGGCCGTAAATAAACGACAGCCACAACAGCACGGCCAGCATCGTATAAAAACCCGGCGCGCCAGCCAGCAGATGAAGAGCAGGCCAGGCGGTGACCAGTGCCAGTAACGCCATAGTAATCAGCACGGGCTTACGGCCGAAGCGATCGGATAACGCTCCCCCTATTGGGAGCCAGCAGAAGTTCGAGACAGCGACCAACAGCGTGACCAACAAGCTGTCGGAAGCGCTGAGCATCAAGACTTTCTTGCCGAAGGTCGGGGCATAAACGGTAATCAGATAAAAAGCCGTGGTGGTCAGGGCAACCATCAACATCCCGGCAATAACCACCTGCCAGTTAGCCAGCAGCGTGGTAAAAACCTGTCCTATAGCCAGGTGAGCGCGGCGGGCATGGAACGCCTGCGTCTCTTCCAGCTTGCGTCGTAAAATAAAGATAAAGGGCACGATCAGACAGCCAAACAGAAACGGCAGTCGCCACCCCCAGTCACGGATTGCGCTTTCTGCAAGCGTGGCGTTCAGCGTGAAGCCCATGGCGGCCGCGACCATAATGGCAACCTGCTGGCTGGCGGACTGCCAACTGGTATAAAAGCCCTTGCGGCCAGGTGTGGCGATTTCAGCCAGATAAACCGAGACGCCACCCAGTTCGGCCCCGGCAGAGAACCCCTGAAGTAAACGCCCCGTCAGGACCAGTAAGGGCGCCCAAAAGCCGATAGCGTGATAAGAGGGAATAAGCACGATCAGGAAAGTCCCCACCGCCATAATAGAAAGCGTCACAATCAACCCTTTGCGTCGGCCTACCTTATCGATATAGGCGCCCAGCACGACCGCACCGACAGGGCGCATCAGAAAGCCTGCACCGAAGACGGCGAAAGTCAGCATCAGTGAAGCGAACTCGCTGCTTGTCGGGAAAAAGGCATGTGCAATATAGGTGGCGTAGAAACCGAAAAGGAAGAAATCAAACTGCTCCAGAAAGTTGCCTGAAGTCACGCGAAAAATCGTGCTGATGCGGGCACGCAGGGACAGGGGTGAGTCAGAAGTAGGGTGCATAGGGATCTCCAGTTTGTCGGTAGCGCTTTTTACCGCGCCTGTATTGAAGACTGGCTGACCAGGCCAAAGTAAATAAGTGCAATTAATGCATTGATTGATGTGCCGCTGGCATTAATCACAAAAAGAGTGGGGAAACCGATTGGATTTATTACGGTTTTGTTTTTGCAGGTGTTTCATCGGTGTGAAGACGAAGTTTTCTTTTTGTGATGACATTCATAAAGTTACCCGGACAACAGCCGCACAGAGAGCCAGGGATCTTTTTATGATTAATCTGTTGAATGTGTTAGTTTTTATCAGGAAAACCAGACCATCTTCATGCCCACCCGGTTTAAGTGAGCGTGTAAAAAGAAGAGGCCAACAGGTAAGGTGAAAAAAGAAAGTCTGTTTTTGTAGACGACTGGTCTAATTGAGTGTAGGGTGACTTTATGAACACAGCAGCGCATAAACAGAAAGACGCTGTCCGCGAGCATATTCTTGCGACCGGGCAGCGCATTATGGCAGGCAGAGGGTATTCGGCCGTCGGGCTAAACGAAATCCTGACCGAGGCGGGCGTACCTAAAGGCTCCTTCTATCACTATTTCGGATCAAAGGATGCTTTTGCCGTCGCCATGCTGGAAAGCTATTTTGCCGATTATCTGAGCGGGCTTGACCATACGCTGAGCCAGCCCGGCGTCGATATGGCGCAGCGGCTGATGAATTACTGGCAGCAGTGGCAGGATACGCAATCTTTCCAGGATTGTCAGGGCAAATGTCTGGCGGTCAAGCTGGGAGCGGAAGTCGCAGATCTGTCAGAAAATATGCGGCTTGCGCTTGAAAAAGGGACGTCGCAGATTGTGGGCCGGCTGACGGAAGCAGTTGAGGCTGGCGCAAAAGAAGGCTCGTTACGGATCGCGGAACGCCCTCATCGCATTGCAGAAAGTCTTTACCAGCTCTGGCTGGGTGCCAGCGTCATGGTGAAAATTGTTCGCAATAAAGAACCGTTCACCTCGGCAATGTTGTTGACCCGACAAACGCTCGGCCTGGCAGCCTGATAAGGTGGCAGACAGGGCAAATGAACCGCGTCCCCTGGGCCGCTGGCAGGGCAGATGTCTGGCTTAGCGGCATGCCAAAGCGTTGGCTGGATAAATGCTCGGCGTAACACTCTGCCAACGCGATGGCAGAATATATGTTCGACGTAACGGTCTGCCAAAGGGTTGGCTGGATAAATGTTTGACGCAACGGTCTGCCAAAGCGTTGGCTGGATATACGTTCGACGTAACGGTCTGCCAACGCGATGGCAGAATATATGTTCGACGTAACGGTCTGCCAAAGCGTTGGCTGGATAAATGTTCGGCGTAACACTCTGCCAAAGCGTTGGCAGCATACACGTTCGGCATGGCGCTTTGACAGAGAGGCTGCTGCGGCCAGCGTGGCTAAGCAAATTTTTTGCGGAATAGACAGTGGCTTCAGTATATGACCACTGACGGGCCAGCAGGCTGGCCTGATTTTTTACTCTCGTATTAGACGACTGGTCTACTACAAATTAATATCACTATGCGGAGATAAGCGATGAAAGTATTAATGGTTCTGACCTCACACGATCGTCTGGGCGACACCGGCCGTAAAACCGGCTTCTGGCTGGAAGAGCTGGCCGCGCCTTATTACGCTTTTAAAGATGCGGGAGCGGAAGTGACCCTGGCATCACCGGCTGGTGGCAATCCTCCTCTGGATCCTAAAAGCAACGAGCCGGCTTTTCAAACGGAGCTGACCCATCGCTTTGAAGCTGATGCCGATGCCGTTGCGCAGCTTGCCGCCACCGTACGTCTGGAGACGATTTCCCAGGCTGATTACGATACGGTTTTCTATCCGGGTGGCCATGGACCGCTGTGGGATCTGGCTGAAGATAAGCATTCCATCGCGCTAATCGAATCGTTCCTGGCGGCTGAAAAACCGGTAGCGCTGGTTTGTCATGCCCCGGGCGTACTCCGCCATGTGAAAACGCCGGCGGGCCGTCCGCTGGTGGAAGGGAAAAAAGTGACGGGCTTTGCCAACAGCGAAGAGGAAGGTGTCGGACTGACCAACGTGGTGCCTTTCCTGGTGGAGGACGAGCTGGTGGCGCAGGGCGGTATCTATTCTAAAGGCGCCGATTGGGGGTCGTACGTGGTTCAGGACGGACTGCTGATTACCGGCCAGAACCCCGGCTCCTCAGCGGCAACGGCCTCGCTGCTGCTCAAACAGTTTGCATAACCGTTTTCCTGCGGCGAAATGCCGCAGGTTTCCGGTGATTGACGACTACTTCAACAGCGGCATCAGTGCCGCTATCAGCGGGTCGGGCGAAACCGGCGGCCCGCCCGGCTGCCAGGCATGCTGAAACTCTGCTATCTCTATCCCTACCAACGGCGAACAGGCAAGCGCTTCGCAGCAGGCTTTTAGCTCTGCCAACGTTAACCCTCCCGCAGACTGATAATCTGTCGGCACCGTGCCCGGCGCCAGTACGTCACAATCAAGATGAACGTAAACCGCGCGCCCCGCAACAGCCTGACGCAGGCGCTCCGGTAACCCTTTGCCCGGTAACAGGCAGGGAATGTTGTGCTGTTTAATCAGGGCCGATTCAAAAGGATCGAGGTCGCGTTGGCCAGCCAGCACCACCTGCTCAACGTTAATGCCGCTTCCCAGCTCGGAATGCCAAAAGCCCAGCGGCCCGGACAAAGCAAGCCCACCGAGAAAACCACTGACGGAAGATTCTGGCGTATTCAGATCGGCATGTGCATCTAACCAGACTATGCAAACCTCGGCATGATGCTTTACCAGGGCGGGCAGCGTGGCCAGTGATACGGCACACCGGCTGGTGGCCGCCACGGAAAAGGCGCCGGACGCGAACACGGCGTCAAAATATCGCTGTGCCGCGCGCAGATCGGGCATGGCTGCATCCAGCTCCTCGCGCCAGCCCAGGTTCAGCGCCGGCTCGGGTGTGCCAATAAGCGTTGGCGGTTGGCCAGTACAGCAAGCCAGCGCGTCACCGATAGCTTTGGCGGCAGGAATGGCAAGATCGTTATGATCGCCGGCACGGCCCTGAAAAACGGTACAGGCAACGTTTTTTCCAGTCATCAGTCTGCTCCTGTTAAAAGACAGGCGACGTCCGCTTTCCGGAGTGACGCCGGAGAAAGGTAAACATAAGACAACGGAGAAAGTGAAACAAGCGTGAAAAGCGTTTGTGCCAGGCAGCGCCTGAACGCTTTTCAGGGTACAAGCGAAGAAAGGTAAACCTGAGACATCGAGGAGACGGCGCGATAATGAATAGCGTCTGTTTCTTACAGAGCGCGAATGCTTTTCAGGGTACAAGCGAAGAAAGGTAAACCTGAGACAGCGAGGAGACGGCGCGATAATGAATAGCGTTTGTGTCTTGCAGAGTGCGAACGCTTTTCAGGGTATCAGCGAAGAAAGGTAAGCCTGAGACAACAGGAAGACGGCGCGATACAGAAAAGCGTTTGTACCACGCAAAGCCTTGACGCTTTTCAGCCTGCTGGTGGAAAAAACGATAGTGATAAGGCTGGCAGGACAACAGACACCAGCCTGAGGACGCAGGACAATACAATCGGCCATCAGGAAAACAGCAGACTTAAACGGCCAGGCCATTCACCCTGAGCATGAACAGATCGCCCTCCCGGATTTCTCTTTTCCTTTCCAGAAGCAAATCGAGATCGTCCCTGACGGTAAGATAAAGTCCGCTTAATGACTTATATTTTCCGCTGCAAAGTTTTTCAATATTTATCAGGCTCTGTGTTTCATCAACGGTATTTCCGGCATCTTTTTCATCGTACACCCACTGCAACGCTTTACCCCTGGCGCTGTTACTGTCGGTAATACTTTCAATAAGATTGGTGACCATGCCGGTGGAATGAACCAGGCCGGGGTGATAGGCATAAAGAGAGATGTTTTCACGCTTCATCTCGACCGCAAGGTTTTCGGTTAATTTAATAACGGCAGCTTTGGTCACGGAATAAGATGTGCAATAGGGCCAGCGGTAAACCCCGGCGTTGCTGACGATATTAATGATGGTGCCGCGCTTTTTCAGACGCATCGGTTTAAGCGCCTCGTGGGTACAGTAAGAAAGGCCAAGCAGGTTAATATTGATGGCTTCAAACCAGTCATCAAGTGCAATATCAGCAAACTTATCTACCGGACCCCAGACGCCAGCGTTATTGATCACCACATCAATATGATCAAATTTTTCGGCTATGCTGGCGAAGCAAGCGGCAACGGCCACCCGATCGGTTACGTCACACTGCAGGCAGTGAACCGACCCGCCAAACTCCTCTTCGAGTTCAGCCAGCCTTTGCGCATCCCTGCCAGTAATAATAACGCGGTGCTCTTTAGCCAACGCTCTGGCATAGGACAGACCCAGCCCTTTCGATCCCCCGGTAATTAATATCGTCTTTTTTTGCGCATTCATCATTGCCTGTTTCCTTTAATAAAATAAATTTCTGGCCATGCTGGCGATATTTCATTAGTAACACATCATTATGTAATTAACATGACACTCGTCATTCAATTTATTTATGATGGGGTGTTTTTTAAAATCAATCCGTTAAATGAAACAGGTGATTATGCCGTTGGGTTAATATACCGAGGTGAAAATAAATTAATTAAAAAATAACGCTGCCTGGCTCTGGTTGCGCCAATATATTTAAGCCGTATCACTAAAATACTTAATAAACAGGGCCATTTTATAGTGGGTTTTTATTGTGTTGGTCGACGCTTAACCGGGGCCTGATCGGGTTCAATACAAAGATGATGGCGGTAAGGCCCGCCTGTGAACCGGGCCTGCGTTGTGGTTATCGTTGCCCGATTCCCAGCACGGCGGCTTCTTTGACCTCGCCGTTAAGCAGTGCAGAAGTGCTACCGTCCCAAAAAATTCGGCCATCGACCACCAGCACACTGCGTGGCGTGATACAGGCTGCATCTTCAATACTGTGCGATACCATCAACAGCGTCATCGTTCTTTCCCGACAAACCTCATCCGTCAGCGCCAGCATCTCTTTACGCAGAGCAGGATCCAGTGCCGAGAACGGCTCGTCCAGCAGCAGGATCGGCTGCTTACGCACCAGACAACGGGCCAGAGCGACACGCTGACGCTGCCCGCCGGAAAGTTCTCCCGGCAGACGTGACAGATACGCATCCAGACCTACTCTCTCCGCAATCGCCTGTAAACTGCGCTGTTGCTCCGCGTTCAGCCGCAGCCCCGGATGTAATCCCAGCCCGATATTTTGCGCCACGGTGAGATGCGGAAACAGGTTATTTTCCTGAAAAAGCATAGAGACCGGCCGCCTGGCTGGCGGGGTAGAGCGATGATCTTCGCCGTTAAGCCACAGATCGCCGCCGTCAGCGGGAAGAAAACCGGCTATCAGGCTCAGCAGGGTGCTTTTGCCCGCGCCGCTGGGGCCGAGTATGGCCAGACGCTCGCCGGCCTGCATAGACAGGGAAAAGCGCATCGGCAGATGCTGGTAAATCCAGGTAAGGTTAGTCAACGTCAGCATGGCGTCCCGGCAGTTTTTCAATCAGGGTAAATAAAAGGAAGCAGAGTAGCAGCAGCAGCAGAGCCGTTACCGCGCCATCCTCACTGCGATAGGCACCCATCTGTTGATAGAGCCAGAACGGCAGAGTACGGAAATCTTCGTTACCGAACAGAGCCACCACGCCGAAATCGCCGACCGACAGCACGCTGGCAAAAGCCAATGCCTGTGCCAGCGGCCGTTTTA
>NZ_DALZCD010000084.1:221-15255 GCF_031978025.1 Erwinia sp. | reverse complement strand
TGTGCCAGCGTTTTTGCATAGGCTTTGTTGGTCAGGGCCTGCCACGGCACCTTCACAAAGTCGGGGTCGCCAAGATATTCAGAGCGGTCGGCGTAGGCATGTTTTTCCGCCTCGGCCATTACCTGCAGGGCATCAGCACTGCCGAAGCCCATTTTTGCCAGGTCGAAGTTTTCCAGAATATTCAGGATTTCCACAATATGGATCCCACCGGAAGAAGGCGGTGGCATAGAGAAGACTTCATACCCGCGATAGGTACCACTGATGGGTTTACGCTCGACAGCTTTGTAATTAGCCAGATCCGCTTTGCCAATCAGCCCGCCGTTCGCCGCCATTTCCGCAGCGATTTCATCCGCAATTTCTCCCTTATAGAAAGCATCCGGGCCGTTAGTGGCGATCAGCCGCAGGCTGCGGGCAAGATTATGCTGCACCAGCTTTTCGCCGCGCGCGTAAGGCTGTCCGTCCGCTTTATAAAAAATCGCTTTACTGGTGGGATGCGTCACCAGGACTTCCTTGCCGTAGACTTTCAAATCATCGGCCAGCGCTTCGTTCACCACGATGCCTTTTTCCGCCAGCCCAATCGCCGGTGCGATCAGCTGCGCCAGCGGCAGAGTGCCGTACTCTTTGTTCGCCAGCGCGAAACCCGCCACGGTGCCGGGTACGCCGGAAGCCAGATGCGAAGTCAGCGACTTTTTACTGTCGGCATTGCCCTGCGCATCCAGGAACATATCGCGGCTGGCTTTAATCGGTGCCATCTCGCGAAAATCAATGGTGGTAGCGTGCCCGGAAGCGGTACGGATTAGCATAAAACCACCGCCGCCAAGGTTACCCGCCTGCGGATGCGTGACGGCCAGCGCGTAGCCTACGGCAATCGCTGCATCTACCGCGTTTCCGCCGCGTTTCAGCACGTCCACGCCTGCCTGAGTAGCCAGCGCATCTACTGAGGCAACCATACCGTGCTGCTCTTTTATTGGATGAAAGGTATCGGCGTCCACGCTGTACGAAATTGGCGGTGCGGTTGGTGCTGCCGTTGCGCCCTGCCAGAGAACCAGCCCTGCTATCAGCGATGCTGTCAGCGTTATTCTGCCCTGCCCCATATTCACCCCTTATTGATATTATTTACGTTTGTTTACCGTCTCTAACTATGCACAAAATAAGCAAAAAGGCGAGAAAACACGCAAATTCAGAGCGGCGCCCGGGCCAGAAAAGCGCCGATGACATACACTTGGAAGAAAGCTTAGGGAGGTGTTTAATGAAATGGTTACTGGTATGTACCGCACTGCTGCCATTCAGCGGTATGGCAAATACGGTCAATAATAATCAGCCCAACCAGCCGGGCTATAACCCCAGCTCGCAGCGAATGCAGCAGCAGATGCAGACGCAGCAGATCCAGCAGCAGCGGAAATTGCAGCAGGATCAGCAACAGCAAAGCCAGCAGTTACAGCAGAAAGTGCAGGAGCAGCGTAACAGCGCCTCTCAGCGCGTGTTGCAGACGCAGCCCGGCAGCACCACGCAGCCATCTGTGCAGCAGAATACGAATTAAGGCTTCGCCATAGCCGGACCACGCCGGTGAGGCGATCCGGCTTTATTGCCCATCGGAGCGCCCCGTCAGGCGCTCCAACTTTATCGCTACCCGCAGCATTGCGCCCGTAAGGCGAAATCCGCGCCTATCAAATCGATACGATCGGTGCAGAGGGCATCAACGCCCCACGCCAGCAGCTCTTTTGCCCTTTCGGGTTGATTAACCGTATAAACCAGGATGCGCAGCCCCGCCGCTTTCAGCGCCGCTACTTTTTCCGCATCCAGTACCTTGTGATTGAAGTGTACCGAGACGCAATCCAGCCGCTGCGTCAGCTGTTGCCAGTCGTCACGCCATTCATGCAGCAGCAGGCCGCGCGGCAGCTCCGGTGCGGCCTGCATAGCGGCTTCCAGCGCCTCATAAGAAAACGAAGAGAGCAGTGGCGCAGTCTGGCTATGCCAGAGATCGCGGGCGGCCAGCGCCACGACGCGTCCGGTTTCCGCCTCCAGACCGGTGGTGGGCTTGATCTCAATGTTCGCCATCATGCCGTAAGAGGCACAGCGCTGCGCCACCTGCGCCAGCAGCGGCAGCCGCTCGTCGGTAAAATCCTTGCCAAACCAGCCGCCCGCATCCAGCTGGACGAGCTTTTCCCAGGGCAGCTGTCCGGCAATACCCCAGCCGTTGCTGGTTCTGTCTAGCGTATCGTCATGCAGCAAAAAGATTTCACCGTCCAGCGATAACTTGACGTCGAACTCAATCATTTTATGCCCCAGCCTTGCGCCGGTATCGATACCGGCGAGGGTGTTTTCCGGGGCCAGTTTGCCGCCGCCGCGATGCGCGACGATGGTCGGGTAAGGCCAGGCTTTAGCAGTCATTCGAGCCGTTGTCCGTTGTGAGTATCAAAGAAGTGTAGCGAATCTGCCGGTAGCTGTAACCACAGCAGGCTGCCGACGGCAGGACGCTCAATATGCGGCAGGCGCACTACCATATTGTGGCCGCCCCAGCGACCGTGCGCCAGGTTATCCGCTCCCAGCATTTCCAGCGTATCTACCGTTAGCGCCAGCCCCTTTTGCCGATCGCCCAGCCTGATATGTTCCGGGCGGATCCCCAGCGTTAACTGGCGCCCGGCCCACTGTGGCCTGGCCTGTGGCAGCGGCACGGCGCTGTCGCCCAGCAGCAGCCGGGTACCGCTCGGGTCAATCTCACCTTCCAACAGATTCATTGCGGGCGCACCGATAAAACTGGCGACGAAGCGTGTGGCCGGCCGTTCATAAATTTCTACCGGCGTACCCAGCTGCTCCAGCACGCCTTTGTTCATCACCATCACCCGCTGTGCCAGCGTCATCGCCTCTACCTGATCGTGCGTGACGTACAGGCTCGTGGTTTGCAGACGGCGGTGCAACTGCTGTAATTCCAGCCGCATCTGTACCCGCAATCGCGCATCCAGGTTCGATAAAGGCTCATCAAACAGGAACACAGCCGGTTCACGGACGATAGCTCGCCCCATCGCCACACGCTGTCGCTGGCCACCGGAAAGTTCACGTGGCCGACGGTGCAGCAGGGCTTCCAGCTCCAGGCTTTTCGCTGTTTCCAGCACGCGCTGGCGGATATGCTCTTTCCCCATGCCGCGAATTTTCAGGCCCCAGGCCATGTTTTGCTCCACGCTCATATGAGGGTAAAGCGCATAGTTCTGAAAGACCATCGCGATACTGCGATCTTTCGGCTCCAGTTCAGTAACCCGTTCTCTGTTGATATAGATATCGCCGTTGCTTACCCGCTCCAGCCCGGCCACCATGCGCAACAGCGTGGATTTGCCGCAGCCGGACGGGCCGACCATCACCATAAACTCGCCGTCGCGAATATCGACGTCAAGCGGCTGAATGATTTGGTTTTTCCCGTCGTAGGTTTTGGTAACGGCCTGAAATTTCACTTCTGCCATGCTATTTCTCGCTCTCTACCAGCCCGCGAACGAAAGCGCGCTGCATTACTAAAACAATCACTACCGGCGGGATCATGGTCAGCAGCATCGCCGCCATCACCAGATTCCATTGCGTGGGCGTCCCGTCCCCGGTGCCAATCATGCTGCGAATACCCGCCACGGCGGTGCCTAAATTAACGTCGTTAATAATCAGCAGCGGCCAGAGATACTGATTCCAGCCGTAGATAAAGGTGATAACAAACAGGGCGGCCAGATTGGTTTTTGACAGCGGTAGCACGATGTCCCGGAAGAAGCGCATCGGCCCGGCGCCATCAATGCGTGCCGCTTCGACCAGCTCGTCAGGCAGCGTCATAAAAAACTGGCGAAACAGGAAGGTAGCCGTTGCGGAAGCCATTAACGGCAGCGTCAGCCCGCTGTAGCTGTCCAACATATGCAGTGTTGAAATCACTTCCACGGTCGGGAAAATGCGCACCTCGACCGGCAGCATCAGCGTAATAAAAATCATCCAGAAAAAGAGACCGCGCAGCGGAAAGCGGAACCAAACCAGCGCAAAAGCGGAGAGGATGGAAACCGAAATTTTTCCTACGGTGATCGCCAGCGCCATTAAGGTACTGTTGAACAGCATCCTGCCAAAAGGCGCGCTGTTCTGCCCTACACCGTGCTGCCAGATAAAGCTCACGTTGTGCCACAGCGAATGGCCGGGGATCAGCGACATGGGCACCTGGAACACTTCGCTATTGTTCAGCGTGGCGGCCACGAAAGCCACATAGAGCGGAAACAGGACGGTAAGCGCGCCCAGCCCCAGCATTATCTGACTGAAAAGCGCCAGCCCGCGTCGGTTTTCAATCATTGATAGCGCACCTTTTTCTCAACAAAGCGGAACTGAATGACGGTCAGTGCAATAACCAGCACCATCAGCACCACCGACTGGGCGGAAGAAGAAGAAAGATCCAGACCGGCAAAGCCTTCACGGTAGATTTTATAGATAAGCGTGGTGGTGGACTGCACCGGCCCGCCGCCCGTCGCGGCATCAATGACCGGGAAAGTATCAAAGAAGGCATAGACCAGATTGACCACCACCAGAAAGAAACCCACCGGGGTAATCAGCGGCAGCGAGAGATGGAAAAAGCGCCGTACCGGCCCGGCCCCGTCAATGGCGGCCGCTTCGATCAACGATTTGGGAATCGACTGCAGCGCCGCAAAAAAGAACAGGAAGTTATAACTCACCTGTTGCCAGACGGAAGCCAGCACCACCAGCGTCATCGCCTGAGCGCTGTTTTGCGCGTGATTCCAGCTATACCCCATCTGCGACAGAAAATGGGTAATTAATCCCTGCCCGGGACTGAACAGGAACATCCACAGCACCGCCGCTACCGCCGGGGCTACGGCGTAAGGCAGCAGAAACAGCGTCTGATAAAAACGCTTCAGGCGCAGCACGTGATCGGTCAGGGCGGCGAAAAACAGCGAAACAATCAGGCCGATGACCGTGACCAGGCCACTAAAAATCAGCGTGGTCTCAAAGGAGTCCAGGTAGTACTCATCATCCAGCAGCCTGGTGAAATTTTCCATGCCGACAAAAGTGCTGGAAAGGCCGAAAGGATCGACCCGCTGCACGGAATACCATAAGGCTTCGCCAGCCGGCCACAGGAAAAAAATTAACGTAATTAAAAGCTGCGGCAGCATTAACAGGTAAGGCAGCCAGCGCGAGCGAAAAACAGGGCGTGAAGAGGACATAGCGGAACTCGGTAACGGCGCAGCGCGAAGGTTTTATGACGCGCTGCCGTGCGGCGGTCGGGCACGGCAGCGCTACGGATTATGGCTTAACGGTTTGCTCAAAACGTCTTAGCAGAAGGTTTCCGCGCTTAACCGCATTATCCAGCGCGGCCTGCGGCGTTTTTTTGCCGGTCCAGACGCCTTCCAGCTCTTCGTCCACAATAGTGCGAATTTGCGGCATATTGCCCAGACGCATTCCTTTGGTAAACGGCAACGGCGGCTTGTTCAGCATCTGGCGCGTGGCAATATCCGCGCCCGGGTTTTTCTCATAGAAGCCTTGCTTGCGGGTCAGCTCGTAGGCCGCCGTGGTAATCGGTAAATAACCGGTTTTCTGATGCCATTCGGCGGCAATTTCCGGCTGCGCCAGGAACTGCATAAACGCCGCCACGCCTTTATAGGTCGCTGCATCTTTCCCTTTCATTACCCACAGGCTGGCTCCGCCGATAATGGCGTTTTGCGGCGCGTTCGGCACCGTCTCGTCATATGGCATCATGCCAACACCATAGTTAAATTTGGCATAGTGACGGATATCGGCCAGCGAGCCGGAAGAGGCAGTGGTGATGCCGCAGTCGCCGTTATAGAACTTGGCGGTGGACTCGTCTTTACGACCAAAATAGGTGAAGTCACCTTTTTTGTTCATCTCTTCAAGCTGCTGAATATGGCGTACCTGGGTCGGCTTGTTAAATTCGAGCACCGCATCGGTGCCGTCAAAACCGTTGTTTTTCGTGGCGACCGGCAGGCCATGCCAGGCGCTGAAGTTCTCAATCTGGATCCAGCCCTGCCAGCCGCTGGCGTAGCCACAGCTCATCCCTGCCTTACGCAGGGCTTCGGCATCCTTAGCCAGCGCCTGCCAGGTTTTTGGCGGCTGCTCCGGGTCCAGTCCCGCTTTTTTGAAGGCGTCTTTATTGTAATAAAGTACCGGCGTGGAGCTGTTGAAAGGCTGAGAAATGAGATGGCCGGTTTTGGCATCGCTGTAATAGCCTGCCACCGTCGGCACAAACTGCTTTTCATCAAAGGCAATACCGGCATTTTTAAAGACGTCAGATACCGGCACAATGGCCTGTGAAGCCATCATAGTGGCCGTGCCGACTTCATAAACCTGAAGAAGGGCGGGCGCTCTGCCAGCACGCACCGCGGCGATACCCGCCGCCAGGCTTTGCTCGTAATTGCCTTTATAGGTCGGGACGATTTTGTAATCAGGATGCGATTCGTTAAAACGTTGCGCCAGCGAATTAACCTCTACGCCCAGCTCGCCCTCCATTGAGTGCCAGAAAGGGATTTCGGTGGCGGCCAACGCCCGGCCGCTGAAGGCCAGCCCCAGTGCAATGCAAAGTGTGGTCTGTCGGGAGAACAATGGCATATCGGTTTCCTGTACCCGGTGTGATTACGCGCAAAGCCGCGCCATATAACGCTTTGGCAGGTAAAATGACATGCAAAAATGACGGAAAGATAACAGTCACATGACAGCCAGATGACGCACGGGTGACAGAAGGGGAATGAGCGAAGGGCATTTGAATAATACGGAAAGAAAGACGCTGCTCAGGTTAAAAAGCACAACAAAAGAAAAGGGGCCGGTAAACCGGCCCCGCAACGTTAACCGCCCAGATAAGCGCTGCGCACCGCTTCATTAGCCAGTAGCGCCGCACCGCTGTCTTCCAGCACCACGTGACCGTTCTCCAGCACGTAGCCGCGATCGGCCAGCTTTAGCGCCTGGTTGGCGTTTTGCTCTACCAGGAAGATGGTCATTCCCTCCTGACGCAGCTGCTCGATAGTGTCGAAGATCTGCTGAATAATGATAGGCGCCAGACCCAGCGACGGCTCATCAAGCAGCAGCAGGCGCGGCTGACTCATCAATGCACGGCCAATCGCCAGCATCTGTTGCTCGCCGCCTGACATCGTGCCTGCACGCTGTACGCGTCGTTCATAAAGCCGGGGGAAAAGCTCATAAACACGCCTGATGCGGCCCTGATACTGCTGGCGGTCAGCAAAAAAACCGCCCATTGCCAGGTTTTCATCTACCGTCATGCGGGCAAAAACCCGTCGCCCTTCCGGCACGATGGCAATGGCCTCACGCATAATACGCGCCGTTTGCCAGTCGGTAATCTCCTTGCCGTCAAAAACTACCCGTCCCTGAGTGGCGCGCGGCTCACCGCAAAGCGTTCCCAGAATCGTGGTTTTTCCCGCGCCGTTAGCCCCAATCAGCGTGACGATCTCACCCTGATTAATATGCAGGCTGACGCCGTGCAGCGCCTGAATTTTACCGTAGTGCGCGCTGACATTTTCCAGAGAAAGCATGGCCATTTTAGGCTTCTCCCAAATAGGCGCGAATCACGTCAGGGTTGTTACGGATCTCATCCGGCGTGCCGTTTGCCAGCGGCGTGCCCTGATTGACCACGTAAATGCGGTCGGAAATGCCCATTACCAGTTTCATATCGTGTTCAATCAACAGTACCGACACCTTATGTTCGTTTCGCAGCTCGGCGATCAGCTCGTCCAGCTCCAGCGTTTCTTTCGGGTTCAGGCCTGCCGCCGGCTCATCCAACATCAGGATTTCCGGACGCGTGACCATACAGCGGGCGATTTCCAGACGGCGCTGTTGGCCATAGGCCAGATTGCCCGCCTGACGGTTAGCCAGCGTCAGCAGGCCCACACGGTCCAGCCAGCTGGCCGCTCTGTCCAGCGCTTCGCTTTCCGCTTTACGAAAACCCGGCGTTTTCAGCAGCCCGGCAAATACGCCGCTTTTTAAATGCTGATGCTGCGCTACCAGAAGATTTTCGATCACCGTCATTTCACGGAAAAGGCGGACGTGCTGGAAAGTACGCACGATACCCATCCGTGCGATCTCCTGCCCTGCCAGGCCCGCCAGCTGACGCTCGCCCAGTTTGATGCTGCCGCCCGACGGACGGTAAAACCCGGTCAGGCAGTTGAAGACCGTGGTTTTTCCCGCACCGTTAGGGCCAATCAGCGAGACGATTTCCTGCTCTCTGAGTTCCAGATCAACATTGTTGACCGCGAGCAGGCCGCCAAAGCGCATCATCAGGCCGTTGACGGCTAATAAAGGCTTCATGGCTGCTCTCCTTTTTCCACGCTTTTTAACGTCAGATGCGGGCGCTGCATCGGCAGCAGGCCTTGCGGTCGCCAGATCATCATCAGCACCATCAGGCCGCCCAGCACTAACATGCTGTATTCGTTCAGATCACGCATCAGCTCGCGCGAGACCACCAGCAGTACGGCGGCAAGGATCACGGCAAACTGCGATCCCATCCCGCCTAATACCACAATAGCGAGCACAAAGGCCGACTCGGCGAAAGTAAAGGATTCGGGGCTGACGAAACCCTGTCGCGCCGCGAACAGGCTACCGGCAAAACCGGCGAAGGCCGCACTGATGGTAAACGCGGTCAGCTTGATACGCGTCGGGCTGAGGCCCAGCGAGCGGCAGGCGATTTCATCTTCACGCAGCGCTTCCCAGGCTCGACCCAGCGGCATTCTCAGCAGTCGGTTGATCACAAACAGCGTCAGCACCACCAGCAGCAGCGCAACCATGTAGAGAAAGATAACGCGATCGCTGGGATCGTATTTCAGGTTAAAGAAGTGGTGAAAGGTATCCCAGCCACCGTCGCGCACGCTACGGTTAAACTCCAGGCCGAAAAATGACGGTTTCGGGATCTGGCTGATACCGTTTGGCCCGCCGGTGATGTCCGTGTTGTTCAGCAGCAGGATACGCACTATTTCGCCGAACCCCAGCGTAACGATAGCCAGATAGTCACCCCGTAACCGTAGCACCGGAAAGCCCAGCAGCAGCCCGAACAGCGCGGCTACCATGCCCGCCAGCGGCAGGCACTCCCAGAAGCCCAGACCGAAATAGTGATTAAGCAGTGCGAAGGTATAAGCGCCAATAGCGTAAAAGCCGCCGTAGCCTAACACCAGCAGCCCGGAAAGCCCGACCACGACGTTCAGGCCAAGGCCCAGCATCACGTAGATCAGGGTCAGCGTGGCGATATCGACCGTCCCGCGAGAAACCATAAAAGGCCAGGCCACAGCCGCGACGACCAGCAGCAGCAAAAAGAGCTTCTGCCTGGGCGTTGACCCGTCGATGCCTGGCAGCACCAGCGACGGGGCGGAAATTTTTTTCAGCCCGCGCTGAAAGACCGGCCTTAGCAGCTGGAAGAAAAAGACCACGGCGCAACCAAGCGCGATCCAGTTCCAGCGCACGCTGCCGGCATTGTTGACAACCAGATGCGTGCCGTCCAGGCTAAGGCGCATCCCCATAAAGAAAGCGGCCAGAACCAGCAGCATCAGCGAGGAAACGAAGGCGTTAAGCAGGTTTTTCATACTTTTTCCACCTCCGGACGGCCAAGGATCCCTGTTGGCATGACCAGCAGCACCACGATCAGCAGCGCAAAAGAGACCACGTCTTTATACTCGGTGCTCAGGTAGGCAGAAGTCAGCGCTTCGGCAATGCCCAGGATCAGGCCCCCCAGCATCGCGCCCGGAATACTGCCGATGCCGCCCAGCACGGCCGCCGTGAACGCTTTCATACCAGCCATAAAACCAATGTAAGGATTGATGACGCCGTAAAACTGGCCCAGTAAGACTCCTGCTACCGCCGCCATGGCCGCGCCGATCACAAACGTTAGCGAGATCACTCGGTCCGTGTTGATACCCAGCAGGCTGGCCATCTTCAGATCTTCGGCACAGGCACGACAGGCGCGACCCATCCGCGAGTAACGGATAAATAAAGTCAGGGCCAACATGGCAACAAACGTGACTCCCCAGATGACGACCTGCATGGTGGAGATGGTGGCGGCAAAACCATTGCTGACGCCTAACGTCCACTGTCCGCTAACCAGGCCCGGCAGGGCCAGATCGCGAGAACCCTGAGTCAGGCTGACATAGTTTTGCAGAAAAATAGACATACCAATGGCGGAAATCAGCGCGATCAGTCGTTTGGAGGAGCGTACGGGTTTGTAGGCCACGCGTTCAATGCTCCAGCCATAGGCGCTGGCAATGACGATGGCCACCAGAAAACCGGCCCCTATCAGCAGCCAGCTGGCATCAATGCCCATCATCATTAGCGCAGCGATCACGATAAAAGAGACGTAGCTACCGATCATATACACCTCGCCGTGCGCGAAGTTGATCATGCCAATGATGCCGTACACCATGGTGTAGCCGATGGCGATCAGCGCATAGGTGCTGCCCAACGTGACGCCGTTGAACATTTGCTGCAGGAAATAGAGAAACTGCTCGGACATAAAGAATACCTTACTGCTATCCGCCCAGGCGGAAAGAGAAATGCCTTAACAACACGGGCAGGAAGCGGCCCGTTATCGGGGCCGCCAGCTCGCCCCGATAATTCCATTCCTTCAGACTCTGCAAGCAATGATGCGGGCAGCCCGTGAAGCGTTGCGCGGGCGTCAATCAATGACGCTCGCTATTATTTGACTGCGGTAGAAGAGCCGTCGGCGTGCCAGGTGAAGATACCGAACTCAAAGCCTTTCAGATCGCCTTTGGCGTCCCAGCTCAGATCGCCCATCACCGTTGGCACCGGCGCGCCCTCTTTCAGGTTCTTAGCAATTTCTGCCGGTTCGGCGCTTTTACTGCGTTCCATGCCGGTGGTTAAAGCCTGCAGCGCGGCGTAGGTTGTCCAGACGAACGGGCCGGTTGAATCAAGCTTTTTCGCTTTCAGCGCGTCAACTATCGGTTTGTTGGCCGGCACCTGGTCGTAGCGTTTTGGCAGCGTAACCAGCATGCCTTCGGAAGCGGCACCAGCGATATTAGAGAGCGAAGCATTGCCCACCCCTTCCGGCCCCATAAAGCAGGTTTGCAGGCCGGCCGCGCGTGACTGGCGCAGGATCTGGCCCATTTCCGGGTAGTAGCCACCAAAATAGACAAAATCGACATTCTCTTTTTTCAGGCGCGCCACCAGCGTGGAGAAGTCTTTATCCCCTGCGGTCACGCCTTCAAACATCACCACGTTGCCGCCCGCCTTTTTCAGGCTCGCCTGCACGGAGCGCGCCAGTCCTTCACCATATTGCTGCTTATCGTGAATAACGGCGATACGCTGCGGTTTGACCTGGTCAAGAATATATTTCGCGGCGGTTGGGCCTTGATCGGAATCCAGGCCAGTAGTACGCATAATCATTTTATAGCCGCGGGTGGTCAGGTCGGCGTTGGTGGCCGCCGGGGTAATCATCAGCACGCCCTCATCCTCATAGATATCTGACGCGGGCTGGGTAGAAGAAGAGCAAAGGTGGCCGATAACGTAGTGAATACCGTCGTTAATCACTTTGTTAGCGACCGCGACCGCCTGTTTTGGATCGCAGGCGTCGTCATACTGTACGCCGACCAGCTTATTACCGTTCACGCCACCTTTGGCATTGATATCAGCAATGGCCTGTTTCGCGCCGGTGAATTCCATATCGCCATACTGCGCAACCGGGCCAGACATAGCGCCAACAATGGCCACTTTAATATCTTCTGGGGTGGCAGCGTGACTGAACGCCAGTGCCATACAGCCTGCTAAAAACGCGCTACCTTTCATTTTCATCCTGACTACCCCATCTTGTGTTTGCTGTTTTTTATCCTGTTCCCGTCGACAAACACCATAAGAAGAAAGGGTTAGCGCGGGATACAGAGGTTTTTATTAATAAGGCTATAAATTTCAGGTTATTAAACAGGAGTTTTCTTCTGTAAATCAACTGACATCATGGGCTATCACCGCCAGCTTTAGCATAAATGACGGGTACAAACGCGGGACTTTTCGCCACCCAGCCAGCGGGTTATTCTGCATTCAACGCACTAACTCAGCGTTTCTCTTTAACTTTAAACGCCACCCTGACAGATTGCTTTGTTTTTATACAAAAAAAGTTACGCGCCCCTTTGCCTCTGTTTTCGCTACAATCTGCCTCTCACGTCGGCACGGTAACCGTTATGAAACTGACCATTCTCAGACTGCAATGCTTAAGCACTCAGGATCTTTTGGATCTGCGTAAAATCTGGCCGGACAGCGATCCGACCGAACTGGAAACCCGACTGGACGAGCAGCATCGGCTTTATGCGGCAAAATTTAATGACCGGCTGCTGGCGGCGGTAAACGTTACGCTGAAGGAAACCCGGGGCGAGCTGGCGGATTTTATGGTGCGGGAAGTCACCAGAAGGCGTGGCGTGGGCAGCTACCTGCTGGAAGAAGTGCTGGCGCAAAACGCTGCCGTAACGTGCTGGTGGATGGCGAATAACGGTAACGAAGCGCTTTCTGCCTTTATGCCTGAGCAAGGGTTTATCGCGCTGGGGGATGGCTGGGTCTGGCAGCGCCCCTGACAGGTCTGACACAAGGTACAGCTTTGGGCTTTGGCAGGGAGACTGCCACCCGCAGGCAAAGAGCGTAAACAAAAAAGGCGACCCGGAGGTCGCCTTTTTTTACCGCTACGAATTACGCTTCAATCGCGACGCGCAGTTTTTTCATTGCATTCTTTTCGAGCTGACGCACACGCTCGGCAGAAACGCCATATTTATCGGCCAGCTCCTGCAGCGTGGTTTTGTTGTCATCGTCCAGCCAGCGGGCACGGATGATATCCTGGCTGCGTTCGTCCAGACCCTGCATAGCATCACTCAGCTTATCTGCGGCATGGTTATCCCAGTTGTCTTCTTCAATGCCGTCGGCAAAGTCGGAAGATTTATCCTGCAGATAGAGCATCGGCGCCATTGAACGGCCTTCGCCTTCGTCTTCCGGCGTCGGATCAAAGGTCATATCCTGCGCCGCCATACGCGATTCCATTTCAAGCACGTCTTTGCTGGTGACACCCAGTTCACGCGCGACCATTTCCACTTCATCCTGGTTGAACCAGCCCAAACGCTGTTTGGCTTTACGCAGGTTGAAGAACAGCTTGCGCTGCGCTTTGGTGGTGGCCACTTTAACGATGCGCCAGTTACGCAGCACGTATTCGTGGATTTCAGCCTTGATCCAGTGCACCGCAAACGACACCAGCCGCACGCCCACTTCCGGGTTGAAGCGGCGTACCGCTTTCATCAGGCCGATGTTGCCTTCCTGGATAAGATCCGCCTGCGGCAGCCCATAGCCGGAATAGTTACGAGCGACATGAACAACAAAGCGCAGGTGAGACAGGATCAGCTTCTTGGCTGCTTCCAGATCGCCCTGGTAATGCAGCCGTTCAGCCAGCGCTTTTTCCTCTTCTGCCGTCAGCACAGGCCAGGCATTAGCCGCCCGGATGTAAGAATCCAGGTTGCCTAAAGGAGCAATAGCTAAAGTTTGCATTTCTTTGGTCATTCAAACCCTCTCTGTATTAAGCAATATTGCCGCACTTTCCCTGAGCGGTTCACAAGACTACGTGAACGATAGCGAGAAAGGAGAGCAATCTGTGCTACTTCGACTACAAAGTTATCCACAAGTTCACTGTCAGCTGTGCGTAATATACACACATTTCTCGGGAAGGGGAGCAGGCCGGAAAAAATTTTACGAGGAGGACTTCCTCTGCGGCACGATGCTCATGCAACAGAGGAATAGTATATCAAAAAAAATGAGAAGAGGTTACTGCGGCGTAAATCGACGTAAATGTTGTACTGTCGCCAGCCAGGCGGCAACCCAACCGATCATGGCCGAAATCAGCAGCAGCAGCAGGCTTTCATCCCAGGCCAACCCGTGCAGGCTGAAGGTGGTCCCAAACACGGCGGCAACCTGGGTAACGACCGACTCCAGGCGGAAGACCAGCACTTCGGAGAGGGCTAACGACAACAGCGCGCCAAAAAAGCCCAACAGCGCGCCCCCGTACAAAAACGGTCGCAGGATAAAGCCGTCGGTCGCGCCAATAAGCTTTTGCACGTTAATTGTATCGCGACGGGCAAAAATGCTGAGCCGTACGCTGTTGCCTATGACAAGGAAAACCGCGACGATCATCAGGATGCCGATCATAGTTGCCACCTGACCCACCAGCCCAGCCAGTGCCGCCAGCCGGGCAAACCAGCTGTCATCCATTTTGACCTCATCCACGCCCTGCACTTTCGCTACTCGATCGCGCAGGTTGTTCATGGTGTCCGAGTTTTGAAAATTAATTTGCGGCGTAATGATAACCACGGCCGGTAGCGGATTCTGTTCCAGCATATCCATCGCGCCGCCAAAGCCCGACCAGTTGCGGAATTCGCCCATCGCTTCTTCACGCGACAGGTAGTTAACCTTCTCTACGCCGTCTTCTTTTTTCAGCTGTGCCACCACGTTTTCCGCCGCGTCGTCGTCCAGCGTCTTGCTCAGATAAACCGTCAGCTGCGGAGCCGGATACCACTGTTGCGCCGCGCTGCTAACGTTTTTCCAGACCATAAAGCACACGCTTGGCAGCGTCAGAGAGATGGCAATCACCATCACCGTCAGCAGCGTTGCCAGCGGCTGACGCCACATGTCGGACAGCGTGCCGCGCAGCGCATAACGCCACTGTTCCTGCCAGCCGCCCTTCAGCGCTTTGCTTTTGGAAGGCTGCTTTGCGGCTTTTGGCGCGGCCGGGCGCGGGTTACGCTTATTCGCCATAGTTGCCTCCGTGCAAACGACCCTGATCCAGCGTCATCAGACGATAGTTGCGGCGGGCGATCAGCGCCCGGTCGTGAGTAGCCATCAGCACGGTGACACCCACGCGGTTAAATTCTTCAAACAAACGCAGAATATCCTCGGACAGCGCGTCATCCAGGTTACCGGTAGGCTCATCTGCCAGCAGCACGGCGGGCTTGTTAACCACCGCGCGGGCAATACCGACACGCTGCTGCTCACCGCCGGACAGCTGAATAGGATAACTTTTCGCTTT
>NZ_DALZCD010000084.1:0-211 GCF_031978025.1 Erwinia sp. | reverse complement strand
CCAACAGGCCCACTTTATCCAGCGCGGCGGAAACGCGGCGACGAATATCTTCCCCGCTTGCGCCCGCTATAATCAGCGGAATCGCCACATTTTCATAGACGGACCGGTCCATCAGCAGATGGTGATCCTGAAAAATCATGCCGATTTGGCGGCGTAAAAAAGGCACTTCCCGGCTCTTCAGGCGGCTAATGTCATGCCCGCTGAACCAGAT
>NZ_DALZCD010000083.1:0-15300 GCF_031978025.1 Erwinia sp. | reverse complement strand
GCACCACCAAAGGATGCTGCTCAATGGTTTTGCCGTCCAGCTGGAAGTTAATGGTGCCCACCACCTGGTTTTTCGCCAGCGGCGCGTGCAGTTCGGTATTGCTCAGCGTGTAGCTGGCTTTCAGATCTTTCATGCGGCCACGAGGAATAGTCAGATAGACGTCTTTCTGTACGCCCAGCTGGACGCGATCGCTGTTGCCGAACCAGACCGGCTCGGAAGCAAACTCTTTACCTGCTTTGAGCGGTGCCACGGTTTCAAA
The DNA here is from genome assembly GCF_031978025.1 of Erwinia sp. Lineage (NCBI taxonomy): Bacteria > Pseudomonadati > Pseudomonadota > Gammaproteobacteria > Enterobacterales > Erwiniaceae > Erwinia > Erwinia sp. Next base: position 15,041 of record NZ_DALZCD010000083.1, on the reverse strand, counting down.
GAAGCGAAAGCCCCACGTCAGCAGCTTTTTGCTTTCGGTTTCGCGACCTTTATAGGTATGGCCACCCATGACCGCCGAAATTAAACGCATCTGACCCTCGGTCGCAGAAGCGACCAGGTTATACCCTGCCGCATCAGTATGGCCGGTTTTGATGCCGTCCACATTGAGGCTGGTGTCCCACAGCAGACCGTTACGGTTAGTCTGACGAATATTGTTAAAGGTGAACTCTTTTTCCTTATAAACAGCATACTCGTCCGGCACGTCGCGGATCAGTGCCTGGCCGATCAGCGCCATATCACGCGCCGAGCTGTGCTGGCCGTCGGCATCCAGGCCGTGGACGGTCTGGAAGTGGGTGTTTTGCAGGCCCAGTGCCTTAACATAGTTGTTCATCAGGCCCACAAAAGCGTCCTGGCTGCCTGCAACATAGTCGGCCATCGCCACGCAGGCGTCATTGCCGGACTGCAGAACGATGCCGCGAGTCAGCTGAGCAACCGGAACACGATCGCCTGGCTTCAGGAACATCAGCGAAGAGCCTTTAAACACCGGGTTGCCGGTCGCCCAGGCATCTTTACCCACGGTGACCACATCCTCCTGATGAATTTTGCCCGCTTTGACCGCCTGGCCAATCACGTAACTGGTCATCATTTTTGTCAGGCTGGCCGGATCGCGACGCGCGTCGGCGTTTTTCTCTGCCAGCACCTTACCGGAGTTGTAATCGATCAGCACATAGGCTTCGGCATCAATATCCGGTACGCCAGGGATCATGGTTTTGATGTTCACGTCTTCAGCGTGGGCGAAGGCGGTAAGGCTGAGGGCAATCAGCGAACCTGCCGTCAGGCGTTTAAGCAGTTGGGAAGAGGTCAGAGTATTCATGTTGGGGACAACAACATCCATGGCTAAGTTAAAAAAAGTGACTCACTATAGCAAATGCATTTCGGAGCGGCATCCGTCTTTACCTGGGCCAGACAGCGTAACGCCAGGCAAGAGACGGATTACCGGATCGTTATCACATTTTGCCAGCTGCTGTGGTCACGAAAGAGGTGAGATTAGCTTCGCTGGCAAGCCGCTGCTGAAGGGCCGTTGCCTGTTGACGCGAGGTGAAATGGCCCAGCTGCACGCGATAAACGCCGCCGCGCGCGTCAACGCTGCCCGGCACGCCAAATTGTTTGCTTAGCGAAGCAGCCAGCTGGCGTGCACGCGCCGCATCGCTCAGCGCGCCAGCCTGCACCGCCCAGGCCGTTCCGGCTGCGGCTGGAGCCTGGGCCGCTACCGGCACGGCGGCTGGTGCCGCTACCGGAGCTGGCGCGGGGGCAGGTGCTGATACTGGCGCAGGGGCAGGCTCACTGCCTTCCAACACGCCGTTAGCCAACGGCTGCGGCGCGCCTAAAAATCCGCTGCTGCGTACGGGCGCACCCAGATTGTCTTCACTGCTAAGCGTGCTGTTATCTACGGGCCGTGCTTCCTCGGTGGGGGCATCGTTTGTCGTGCTCTGGGCCGCTGCCGCACCGCCCATCACTACCATGCCGCCGCTGAGATCCGGACGAGACGGCAGCGCATAGCTCTGTTTAGCTACCGTGGTGCCGACAGTACCGGGGCCGGAAAGCGAGCCGTCCGGCGCAACCTTGATGTAGTCCACCTTCACACGGCTGTTGTTAGAGATATTCAGGCGATCGCCTGCTGCTTTTGACAAATCAATAATGCGGCCCGGTTTGTAAGGCCCGCGATCGTTAACCCGCACCACAATCTGCCGTCCGTTCGCCAGGTTAGTTACGCGCACGTAGGAGGGCAGCGGCAGAGTAGGGTGAGCCGCCGTTAACGCCTGCGGGTCGTACTGTTCACCCGTGGCGGTGCGGCTGCCGTCGGCCGACTCGCTATACCAGCTTGCCAGCCCTGTCTCACTGAAGTTAGAGGGATCGGTGACGATGCGATAATTCTTGCCGTTGGTACGATAATCCTGGTTAGCATTAGGGCTTAGCGGCTCGTAGCGTGGCTCGACGCCGCCGATTTCCACTACCGGGCCGTTATAGGTTTGCTGTTGCTGGGTAACAGGTGCCTGCTGTTGTTCGTTCACACAGCCCGCCAGCAGCGCTGCTGCCAGACTCATCCAAAGCCAATCCTTACGCATATAAGCCTCTTAAACGCTTTTCGACAACAGTTTACGGTGGGTGTGGATCGACATAATAATGCCAAACCCGGCCATCAGAACAATCAGGGCGGAGCCGCCGTAGCTTACCAGCGGCAGTGGGACGCCGACCACGGGTAATATACCGCTGACCATACCAATATTCACAAAGACATACACAAAGAAGATCAGCATCAGCCCGCCAGCCATCACGCGGCCAAACGTGGTTTGCGCTCTGGCCGCCATCAGCAGGCCGCGCATAATCACCAGCACATAAAGGACCAGCAGCACCAGCACGCCAACCAGACCCAGCTCTTCTGCCAGTACGGCAAAGATAAAGTCGGTATGACGCTCGGGTAAAAATTCCAGCTGCGACTGGGTGCCGTGCAGCCAGCCTTTACCGCGCAGCCCGCCGGAGCCGATAGCGATTTTGGACTGGATAATATGGTAACCCGCGCCCAGCGGATCGCTTTCCGGATCCAACAGCATCATCACGCGGTCGCGCTGATAGTCATGCATCAGGAAGAACCACAGCACCGGGATAAAAGCAGCAACCAGCATCACGGCAACGAGGATCAGCTTCCAGCTCATGCCGGATAAAAACAGGACAAACAGGCCGGAAGAGGCAATCAGTATGGCCGTCCCCCGGTCAGGCTGCGCCGCAACCAGCAGCGTAGGCATAAAGATCAGTACCAGCGCAATCGCGGTGTTTTTTAAGGTGGGCGGACAGACGTCGCGGTTGATAAAACGCGCTACCATCAGCGGAACGGCTATTTTGGCTATCTCTGAGGGCTGAAAGCGCACCACGCCCAAATCCAGCCAGCGCTGAGCGCCTTTACTGATATGGCCGAAAGCATCCACGGCGATCAACAGCACCACGCAAAGGATGTAAAGGTAGGGCGCCCAGCCTTCGTAAACACGCGGCGGGATCTGCGCCATCACCAGCATCATGACCACGCCCATTGCAATCTGGCCCAGCTTACGCTCCATCATGCCCGGATCCTGTCCGCTGGCGCTCCAGATAACCAGCGCGCTGTAAACCAGCAGGGCGGAAATCAGGATAAAAAAGGTCGGGTCGACGTGGATTCTCGTCCAGATCGTGCTTTTCTGATGACGATCGTTCATGGTTATTCGCCTTCGTAGCCAGACGGCACCGGAGGGGCGTCTGGCAGGTTGGTATTGTTGTCCCCGAGCATAATATGGTCGAGGATTTGTCGCATAATGGTGCCCACTGCCGGCCCTGCGCCGCCGTTTTCAAGGATCATCGCTACCGCTACGCGAGGATGATCGTAGGGCGCGAAAGCGGTCATCAGTTTATGGTCTCGCAGTAGTTCTGTAATCTTATGCGCGTTATAGGTTTCGTTTTCTTTCAGCCCGAATACTTGCGCCGTGCCTGACTTGGCGGCGATTTTATAAGGCGCATCAAAGAAGCTTTTACGGGCCGTGCCATTGGGGCGGTTCGCTACGCCATACATGCCGTCTTTCGCGATTTCCCAATAGCCGGAGTGGATATCGGCAACAGGTGGAATGGCTGGCTGCTTCCACGGCACGGTAACATTGTTCAGCTTGTTGGCCATCATCAGATGGGGCGTACGCACGACGCCGTCGTTAATCAGGATCATCATCGCTTTGTTCATCTGCACCGGCGTGGCCGTCCAGTAACCCTGGCCAATCCCGACGGGAATGGTATCGCCCTGATACCAGGGTTTTTTAAAGCGCTTCATTTTCCATTCGCGGGTGGGCATATTGCCTGCGGTTTCTTCTACCAGATCGATGCCGGAAAGATGGCCGTAGCCAAATTTGCCCATCCATTCGGAAAGCCGGTCGATGCCCATATCGTAGGCGACCTGATAGAAAAAGGTATCGGCGGACTCTTCCAGCGATTTGGTGACGTTAAGGTGGCCGTGACCCCAGTGTTTCCAGTCGCGAAAGCGCTTTTCAGAGCCGGGCAGCTGCCACCAGCCCGGATCGAACAGGCTGGTATTTTTATTGATCACCCCTGCAGAAAGTGCCGATACGGCAATATAGGGTTTGACCGTAGAAGCGGGCGGATAGGCGCCCTGAGTCGTGCGGTTAATCAGGGGGCGATTCGGATCCTTCAGCAGCTTGTTATAATCTTTGCTGCTGATGCCGTCGACAAACAGGTTCGGATCGTAGCTGGGCATGGAAACCATCGCCAGGATTTCGCCGCTGCGCGGATCGGTGACCACGACGGCGGCGCGGCTGCCCGCCAGCAGCGTTTCGATATACTGTTGCAGCTTGAGATCGATAGTCAGCCAGATGTCCTGCCCGGCCTGCGGTGACTGTTCGTGCAGCTGACGAATCACGCGGCCACGGTTATTCACCTCGACCTCTTCATAGCCGGTTTTACCGTGCAGCATATCTTCGTAGTAACGCTCTATACCCAGCTTGCCGATATCATGCGTGGCGGCATAATTAGGCCATTTGCCTTCTTTATCCAGCCGTTCTACGTCGCGATCGTTAATCTTGGAGACATAGCCCAGGACGTGCGTCAGGGCGGAGCCGTAAGGATAGTAGCGACGCTGGTAGCCTTTGACCTCCACGCCGGGGAAAGCGTATTGATTAACCGCGAAGCGCGCAACCTGCACCTCATTCAACCCGGTTTTTACCGGGATAGAGGTAAAGCGACGGGAGCGCTTGCGCTCTTTTTCAAAGGCAACGATATCTTCATCCGTCAGGTCGACCACCGGGCGCAGCGCCAGCAGGGTCTTTTCCAGGTTCTCGACCTTTTCGGGCACCAGCTCAATCTGATAAATAGTGCGGTTTAGCGCCAGTGGCGTACCGCTGCGGTCATAAATGATGCCGCGGCTGGGGGCAACCGGGACCAGTTTGATCCGGTTTTCGTTAGAACGAGTACTGTAATCGGTGTAACGGATAATTTGCAGATGATAGAGATTAGCTATCAGGATGCCGGAAAGCAGTAAGATGCCGAAAAAAGCGATCATTGCCCGCCGAACAAACAGTGTCTGCTCGGCGGTATAGTCACGAAAGGCGTTACGTTGTAATTTCATCCGCTGCGTTAATCTGTCCAGTTAAGGGCTATTCGCGATGGTAAGGGTGATTGGTGGTAATACTCCATGCCCGATAAAGGCTTTCCGCCACCAGCACGCGCACCAGAGGATGAGGCAGCGTCAGCGTAGACAGCGACCAACTTTGCTCTGCGGCGGCTTTGCAGGCGGGGGCCAACCCTTCCGGCCCGCCGATCAGCAGGCTGACGTCGCGGCCATCCTGCTTCCAGCGCTCCAGCTGTGTCGCCAGCTGGGGCGTCTCCCACGGCTGCCCGGGGATATCCAGCGTAACGATGCGGTTGCCCTTGCCTGTCGCAGCCAGCATCATTTCGCCTTCCTTTTCCAGGATGCGTTTGATGTCGGCATTTTTCCCGCGTTTACCGGCCGGCACTTCCGTTAACTCGAACGGCATATCCTTGGGAAAACGACGCAGGTATTCCATGAATCCGGTTTGTACCCAGTCAGGCATTTTTGTGCCGACGGCAACCAGCTGCAGCTTCACGGATTAGCTCCAGAGCTTTTCGAGTTCGTAGAGACGACGGCTCTCTTCCTGCATTACGTGAACAATCACGTCGCCCAGGTCGACTACAACCCACTCGGCGGCGGCTTTGCCATCAATGCCCAGCGGTTTCAACCCCGCCGCGCGCGATTCCTGTACCACGTGGTCGGCAATAGAAGCAACGTGACGGGTTGAAGTACCGGTACAGATAATCATGCAGTCGGTGATACTGGATTTGCCCTGAACGTTAACAGACACAATATCCTGGCCTTTCAAATCGTCAATTTTATCAATGACGAATTCCTGGAGTGCTTGACCTTGCAAAAGGTTCCCCTCTGAATACGGTTAAATGGGATGTTATTCCGCCAGGCGGAAGCGCTATTATCCCATGTCGGCGCGGAAGATCCACGTGCCTGCAAGGAATAATTGTGAACTTATGTAGCTGCCCGGTAAAAAACATGGCAGCGGAGAATAACAGTCCCGGGCTGAGAGTCAATGATTGCCGGGTCGATAGTTGCAGCGGCGGGGCAGGTGAGCGGCAACAGGCAGAAAGCAAAAAGCGGAAGCGCCGGATAGCGCCTCCGCCTGTTTTAAACCCTTTTGCTCTCTGGTGCCTTAACGATTATTTATCGGTTATGACCAGATCGGGGAAGTGCGCTTTAACACACTCGGTATAGTCACCTTTTTTGAAGACGCTATAAGGCGTTTGATAACCTACCAGCTTACAGGCGTAGCTTTTGCCGCCCGGATTTTTTTCGTTGTAGTCCCAGTTCATTTCCCAATTGAGGGGAAGGGCGCCAGCACCGCCTTCGGCAAACTGCTTCATATTTTTACAGCCCAGCACTTCACCCGAAACGATCGGCACATTTAGCTCTTTCGCAAAGGCTTCATAATATTTGATACGGTTAAGCGACTGTGCGACCTCAACGCTGCCGCCGCACTCGACGCCGCCGTTAATGATCTGCGTCGTAACGCCGAAACCAGGCACCAGGCCAGCCGCTTTGTCCTGTGCATTAGGCTGCCATGTACCGTCAATAACAAACTGCATGCTGGGTTTAGGGGGTTGCGGATAGATATAGAAGAAGATGGCGCTGGCAAGATTAAGCCAGGTGTCCGCGACCCGTTCAGGATTATCCAGCAGCACGCGGACATCGCCGAACATTGCTTCTGAAAAGGGGCCATAGTTATAGTTGTAGCTAAGCTGCTTGGCACCGCGACCGAAATAGCTCAGATAGCGGCCTTCTTTATCCTTACCGCACGGCCAGGTTTTGCCCTGCCAGGTATCAGGATTACATTCGCCGTTATAGCCGTTAGGTTGGCCTTCCACCCAGCCCATTTCACGCACCCAGTGCAGACCCTGACGCCATTCTGCCACGTCGCCATGAATATTATGTTCGCCGGTTTCCTGCGCAAAATGCGCGAACATGGTTGCCAGCGTTTTGCGGCAGATGCCTTCAGCGTCTCGGCCATCGTTAAAATCACCGCAGAGGCGCGGGAATTTACCAACGGCCTTGAGGAAGTTGTCGTAAGTATAGGCAGCGTCGCGGCGAGGAAAAAGATGATCCCAACGTTTTGCATCGATGATTTTTTCCACGCGCTTCACGTTAGCAGGATTGCTGGTGGCGCCAGCGGTGATTTTTTCAACCACGGCGTTATCCAGCGTGGCTATCGAAGCCATGACATCTCTCATCAGACCGCCGCTGGTCAGCTGCGCTTCGGTCTTTTCAAGATCTTTGCGTGAAAGCGTCATGGCCGCCTCCGGTTGTGTGTCGCTGGCGTCTTCGCCCGTGTGGATCGCCCAGGCGGATTCCCAGCCATGTCCTACGCCAGGCTCATAGGCCAGCGCGCTGCCGCTGCACCAGGCCGCTACACCTTCACGACAGATATAATTTTTACCGGCGTTGCTGACAATATCACCCGATTTGTATGCGGTACCGGCAACGTAATGTGGATAGTCAGAGGGCGTCACTTCCGGGTCAGGCGTAGGCTCCGGTTTAACGTCTGGTGCCGGAGAAGGATCGGGCTTAGCATCCGGTGTGCCGCTGTCGGCCACTTGCTCCCACGGCGTATCCCATGAATTTTCTACTACGGCATCGGGCCGCTGGCCCGCGCCTACCCACCATTTAGCATGATAGGTTTTCCCATCCAGCGTCACGTAAGAGCCGGCAGGGTAAGTCTGTTGTACATTATATAAGTCGTAAGCGAAGGCATTGCACGATATTGCAATACAGCTGGCCAGCAGCAGCTTTTTAATCAACTTCTTTTCTTTTTTCATTTTCATTTCCCGGATGTTTATTTTTTATTCCCAGAGCCGGCGGCATAAAAAAATATGGCCGTTTCCCTTGGAATCCCGGGGGGATATTTGAATTGCGGCTAAAAATAAGCAAATCAATAATCATGAATAACTGATGGTTTTTTATTTTATGTACACATCCGGTGGCTCTGGCAGCAGAATAAACGTGAATAAGAAGCGGCCAGGAATAAAGTTTATCAAAAGGGGTTTTTTTTAATCGGGATATTAGCGTTGTTGGGAAAGGTGCTGCTTTCCTTCAGGAAGGCCAGGCAGCTTTAATGTTAAAAATAATTATTTTTGTGCAGGATAAAGATGTTGCTGATTCATCCAGTCAATGACGTCAGCGGGCAGCAGTCCATCGCAGGAAAGGCCGGCGCGGCGGCGTTGCCGAATCTCGGTAGCAGAAACAGGAAGCAGTAACGTATCGGCAAGATAGACCGAGCCGGCGGGAAAACGGTGCAGTCGGGTAATATCTTCCGTGCGACAGGTATCCAGCCAGCGCTGTTGTTCCGGCGTAGGCATATTTTCTGCATAGCCCGGACGTTTACAAACCAGCAGGTGGCAATAATCCAGCAGTTCTTGCCAGCGGTGCCATTTATGCAGCGTTAACAGTGAATCCTGACCGATAATAAACCCAAGGGGCTGCTTTTCGCCACGTTCCTGCCGAAGCTCAATCAATGTATCAATGGTCCAGGAAGGTGTCTGACGCCGCAACTCACGTTGGTCTATATCAAAAAGTGGATTATTAGCGATAGCCAAAGAAATCATTTTTACGCGCTGAGCCGGAGAAGCTTCTGGCTGGGGGCGGTGCGGCGGCACATTGTTAGGCAACAGCGTGACTTTTTGCAGACCAAGCCGGGCGGCCAGCGTTTCCACCGGGCGAAGATGGCCGTAGTGAACAGGGTCGAAGGTGCCGCCAAACAGCGCCTGGAGCGTTGTCGGTTCATTCATCGCAGAAGGTCTCGGGAAATGCCGTGGTACAAAGTAGCAGTGACAACGTTTCCAGCTCGCGCCAGACGGTTCGCCCATAATCCTGCTTCAGCGTTAATTCAATACGCGTCAGCAGCCTTATGGCCTGTGCCAGCTGTTTTGCCGTCAGCCGCTGTAAAGCTTCCGTAAACAACGGGCGACGGTTTTGCCAGACCCGGTGCTGGTCAAACAGCGTGCGCAGCGGCGTCTGCTTCATTTGCCGCTGTAGCGTTAGCAGCGTCAGCAGCTCTCTTTGCAGCGTACGTAGCAGGATGACCGGCTCGCTTTCTTCTGCTTTAAGCTGGCGCAAAATATGCTGCGTCCGCTTGCTTTTGCCTGCCAGCAGCGCATCCACCCAGTGAAACGGCGTAAAGTGAGCGGCGTCATTGACCGCCTGCTCTACCCTGGGCAGCGTCAGCTTGCCGTCCGGCCAAAGCAGCGAAAGACGTTCCAGTGCCTGCGCCAGTGCCAGCAGATTGCCTTCGTAGCAGTAGCAGAGCAACTGTACGGCCGCATCATCCACTACCAACTGCATACTTTTAGCACGCGCGTTTACCCAGCGGGGTAGCTGAGCCTGCTCCGGCGTCTGACAGGGCACGATTATGGCGTTAACGCTGAGCGCTTTAAACCATGCGCTATTTTCCTGAGCTTTGGTAAGTTTAGGCGCCCGCAGAAGCAGCAAAATGTCCTGATGGAGTAGCGTAGAGAGTATCAGCAGCTTTTCCGCTATCGCGGCATTGGGGCCGTTTTCCGGAAGAGATAACAGCAGCGTCTGACGACTGGCGAACAGGCTGAGCGCCTGACAGGTTGAGTAGATGGCATCCCAGTCGGTTTGTTGATCGACCGCGACGCTGAAATGTTCGGTGAAGCCCTGCTGCTGGGCACTGGCCCGCACGGCATCCTGTGCCTCCTGCAGCAACAGCGGCTCATTACCGCTCAGAATATAGCAGGCGCGCAGCCCCTCGCGGAGCTGCGCGCCAAGCTGTTCAGGATAGATCCTGATCATCTGGCGTAAGAGCTGTTAGGTAAAACGGCGCGTGGTGAGGTCTGATCGATAGCCGGTGGTGTGTTACCCAACGTGTTCACCGAGCTGTCATTTTCCGCCGCATGGACAGTCAGCAGCTTACGCACCAACTGCTGAGCCGCCTGAGCGCGCATCTCGCTGATGATAATGTCCTGCTCAGAGTCTTTCGCCAGCGCAGCCAGCGGGTTATCAAAGAAGGAGCGGTAAACCGTAGCGCTGAGCGGATAGATACCCTTATTCGGGATCAATACCTGAGCATTAACGGTCATCACCAGGGAATACTCGGCAGTTTTACCGTCCTGGAAAATAGACGCCGTATCGCGTCCCTGAGTTTCCGTTCCCAGACGCAGCGACGGCACGTCTTTACGCAGGCCTGGTTTCTCTAAAACGTTCACGTTATTAAGACGCAGCTGTTCACGAACGGCACGCGCCAGCGGGCCGTACGGGTCACCCGTATCCACGATCATGGTTTTCATTTCATGCGGAACCGACGTGGTTCCGCGCAGATGATAGCCGCAGCCGGCGGTGAGTAGCACCAGTCCGGCAATAAGCAGAGAGATAATCTGTCGCACTCTTCCTCCTGACATTAACCCACGACCAGGTTAAGCAGCTTGCCCTGAACGTAAATCACTTTACGAATAGTGACGCCATCAAGATATTTTGCAACCAGGTGCTCTTGTGCAGCACGTGCCTGCACCTGCTCCTGAGTCGCCTCCGCCGGAACGGTGATCTTGCCGCGAACCTTACCGTTAACCTGCACCACGACCAGCAGAGAATCCTCTACCATTGCGGCTTCGTCAGCCTGCGGCCATGGCGCATTGTCTACTTCGCCTTCACCACCCAGCGCTTCCCACAGGGTAAAGCAGGCGTGCGGCGTGAAAGGATAAAGCATACGCACTACGGCCAGCAGCGCCTCATGCATCAGCGCCCGATCCTGCGGTGCCTCTTGCGGCGCGCGAGCCAGCTTGTTCATCAGTTCCATAATAGCGGCGATAGCCGTATTGAAGGTCTGACGGCGACCGATATCGTCCGAGACTTTAGCAATCGTCTTGTGCAGATCGCGGCGCAGCGATTTCTGTTCTTCGGTAAGGCTGTTCAGATCGAGCGTATCAGCCGGGCCTTTTGCCGTGTGTTCAAAGACCAGCTTCCAGACGCGTTTCAGGAAGCGGTTGGCGCCTTCCACACCGGACTCCTGCCATTCCAGCGTCATTTCAGCCGGGGAAGCAAACATCATAAACAGGCGCACGGTATCTGCGCCGTAGCGCTCTACCATGACCTGTGGGTCAATACCGTTGTTTTTCGATTTGGACATTTTGCTCATGCCCGCGTACACCAGCTCGTGGCCCGCTTCGTCGCTGGCTTTCACGATACGGCCTTTTTCGTCACGCTCCACGGTTACGTCAACCGGAGAAACCCAGTTGCGCTCGCCGTTGGCGCCCAGCCAGTAGAAGGCGTCAGCCAGCACCATGCCCTGGCAGAGCAGGCGCTTAGCGGGTTCATTTGAGCTGACCAGTCCGGCGTCGCGCAGCAGCTTGTGGAAGAAGCGGAAATAGAGCAGGTGCATGATTGCATGCTCAATGCCGCCTACATACTGATCGACCGGCAGCCAGTAGTTGGCCGCAGCCGGGTCCAGCATTCCCTTATCAAAGTCCGGGCAGGTATAGCGGGCATAGTACCAGGAGGACTCCATAAAGGTGTCGAAAGTGTCGGTTTCACGCAGTGCCGGCTGGCCGTTGACGGTGGTTTTCGCCCACTCCGGGTCGGCTTTGATCGGGCTGGTGATACCGTCCATGGTGACATCTTCTGGCAGGATCACGGGCAGTTGATCGGCAGGTGTCGGCATCACGGTGCCGTCTTCCAGCGTCACCATAGGGATTGGCGCGCCCCAGTAGCGCTGGCGAGACACGCCCCAGTCACGCAGGCGATAATTGACTTTGCGCTCGCCGACGCCTTTTTCCGCCAGGCGGGTGGCAATGGCATTAAAGCCGTCTTCATAAGAGAGGCCGTCGAATTCGCCAGAGTTGAACAGCGTGCCTTTCTCGGTCATCGCTGCCGCGCTCAGATCCGGCTCGCTGCCGTCCGTATTCAGGATAACCGGTTTCACCGGCAGATCGTATTTGGTGGCAAACTCCCAGTCACGCTGATCGTGGCCCGGAACAGCCATCACCGCGCCAGTGCCGTATTCCATCAGGACGAAGTTGGCTACCCATACAGGCAACTGTTCGCCGGTCAGCGGATGGATAGCGAAGAGACCGGTTGCCATGCCCTTTTTCTCCATTGTCGCCATTTCTGCTTCGGCGACTTTGGTGTTGCGGCATTCGGCAATGAAATCTGCCAGCACAGGATTATTCATCGAGGCCTGAATCGCCAGCGGATGGCCGGCGGCAACGCCCAGGTAGGTCACGCCCATAAAGGTGTCGGGACGCGTGGTGTAGACGGTCAGCTTCTCTTCGCTGTCGGTAACGTCAAACGTGATTTCCACGCCTTCAGAGCGGCCAATCCAGTTGCGCTGCATGGTTTTGACCTGCTCAGGCCAGCTTTCCAGCGTATCCAGATCGTTTAACAGCTCGTCGGCGTAGGCAGTGATTTTGATAAACCACTGCGGGATTTCTTTACGCTCAACTTTGCTGTCGCAGCGCCAGCAGCAGCCATCAATAACCTGCTCGTTAGCCAGTACGGTTTGATCGTTCGGACACCAGTTCACGGCGGAAGTCTTTTTGTAGACCAGGCCTTTTTCATAGAGTTTGGTGAAGAACCACTGTTCCCAGCGGTAATACTCCGGCTGACAGGTGGCCAGCTCGCGGCTCCAGTCATAGCCAAAGCCCAGCAGCTTAAGCTGGTTCTTCATATAAGCGATATTATCGTAGGTCCATGGCGCAGGCGCGGTGTTGTTTTTTACCGCGGCACCTTCGGCAGGCAGGCCAAAGGCATCCCAACCGATAGGCTGCAGCACGTTTTTGCCCAACATGCGCTGATAACGTGAGATAACGTCGCCGATAGTGTAGTTACGCACGTGGCCCATATGTAGGCGGCCAGAAGGATAGGGCAGCATGGAGAGGCAGTAGTACTTCTCTTTACCTTCTTCTTCGGTGACTTTAAAGGTTTGCTTCTCATCCCAATGCTGTTGAACACGGGATTCTATCTCTTCCGGGCGATATTGCTCTTGCATGGCAGCCAGTGGTCCTTTGTAAATAGCGCCGGGCACCTGGTGAGTCGCGCCGGGCTTAATGTTCGTTCAGATCCGCATAGCATAGCTGATCCGCCCCCGGCGCAACAACAGTAACCGCCCTGACAACGGGCATTTCTCTGCAAGCTGGAAGATGGCAGGCAAATTTCACTGCCGTCCCGCTGCAATAATCGGTTTAGCGCTAAACTGAAGGAAGCATTTATCGGCATGCTCAGGAGATAAAATGAACAAGGTTGCTCAGTATTATCGTGAACTGGTTTCCTCTCTTACCGAGAGAATTAATAAAGGCGAGCATGATATTGATGCTTTAGTAGAGTCGGCCCGGCAGCGCATGAATAACCGAGGCGAACTGACGCGCAGTCAGATTGACGATGTTACCCGCGCCGTACGTCGCGATCTGGAAGAGTTCGCTCGTAGCTACACGGAAAATCAGGCAGACAGCGGTGACAGCGTTTTTATGCGGGTCATCCGGGAAAGCGTCTGGAAAGAGCTGGCAGATATCACCGATAAGAGCCAGCTGGAGTGGCGCGAGGTTTTTCAGGATTTAAACCATCACGGTGTTTATCAGAGCGGCGAAGTGGTGGGGTTGGGGAATCTGGTGTGCGAAAAATGCCAGTTTACCCGGGCTATTTATACGCCGGAAACGCTGACGCGCTGTCCTGTATGCGGTAACGATCAGTTTCAGCGGCGGGCTTTTGAACCCTGAAAATAAGTCAGGCAGGGCGTTAAGCGCGGGAAAAATAGCAAAGCCTGGGTCGGCGTTCTGGCTCAGGCTTTATCGTCTGATAGTAAAATAATTTCTGTCAGCTGCAATAAAAGCGATTATCAGTAAACGTTTTACTTAAAGGGCTAATGAAGGCTGCTAATTTTTCCCCGTCCCTGTAAGCCTGCAGGCCTGCTTTGTCCTCTGGATTGGAAAAGCTTTTCGTGTCAGGGATAAGCCAGACGGGAGAGTACTTAAAAAATGCGCAGAGGCTTTGCCTTCGTACCGCCGGAAATCTGCTTTAAGGGAGTTGCATCCAGCGTGGACATGCTGCCCTTTAAAATTAAATTTTATTCAGAATGCCGCATCCCGGCGACAGGGTTAACGCAAGCTGATTTTTAAGGGGAATAAAGTTAGCCGGATGAGGGTTAGATTTTTATCAATCTACAAACCGTCGTTTCTGTCAGGGTAAGGCGCATGTGAAAAAGAATATCCATAAGGTGAAAAGGAAAGAGCGGCATTTTAGCCGCCCTGGGAATCGATACTAATGCAGGATCTTAGCTAAAAAATCTTTAGCACGATCTGAGCGTGGATTATTAAAGAAATCGTCTTTGGGCGAGTCCTCAATAATTTTGCCTTCATCCATAAAGATAACCCGATTAGCGACCTTGCGGGCGAAGCCCATCTCATGCGTCACTACCATCATCGTCATCCCCTCGTTCGCCAGCTCTACCATGACGTCCAGCACTTCATTGATCATTTCCGGGTCCAGCGCGGAAGTCGGTTCATCGAACAGCATCGCTACCGGATCCATGCAAAGTGCCCGTGCGATAGCTACACGCTGCTGCTGCCCCCCGGAAAGCTGACCAGGATGCTTGTTGGCATGGGCAGAGAGACCGACGCGCTCCAGTAGCTTCAAACCTTTCTGGCGCGCCTCTTCTTTGTTGCGCTTCAACACCTTAACCTGTGTCAGCGTCAGATTTTCAACAATGGTCAGATGGGGGAAAAGCTCAAAGTGCTGGAAAACCATCCCGACCTTTGCACGCAGCTGCGCCAGATTAGTTTTCTTCTCGTTGACGGCCGTACCGTTGACGGCAATGCTGCCTTGCTGAACCGGTTCGAGTCCGTTGACCGTTTTGATCAGGGTCGATTTACCGGAAACGGAAGGGCCACACACCACCACCACTTCGCCTTTTTTAACTTCGGTAGAGCAGT
>NZ_DALZCD010000082.1:5400-15316 GCF_031978025.1 Erwinia sp. | reverse complement strand
CTTCCCTTTTTCCTGCCCCTGCAACCAGACGACCGCTCAATTTAACCCGGCGGCCGGCTCGTTCAAATTACAGGCGTTCAACCACCTCAAACTCTTCTGTGATTAGCTCCATATCCTCAGCAAAAAAGCCTGCCCTGGTGAAAAAATCTTTATGCTCTTGCCGCCAGTATGCCAGGCTGAGATCCCCCTCACCTTCTTTACGCGCAAACTCTTCAGTGACCTCAGAAAAGCGAACCAGCCGCATCGCTACTATTCTGATCACACATACCGGCTCGCCCTGCCCGTTAAGGATAATATTATAACTGCCTGTTTTAATTGGCGTCTCTTCCGCCTGGTAGGAAGCGAAAGAGCCGCATGATGCGGTTTTGATCCCTTTCACCACTAAATCTGCCAGCTGGTTAGCCATTTCGGCATTATCCCCGATTGACCACGCCTGTGCTCCCGGATATTTTGCCTTCAGATCGTCTATTACGCTCATTATAATAGTCCTTTTTCCCGCTTAAAATTAGTACATTTATCCGCTCTACGATCATCTTGTCAGAGAGAATAGCTCCTGACTGAATTCAGTTATTATCAGCGGGACAGAGATCGATGTGTTATTCTGCTTGCGTCCTCTGACAGCTTGCTATAGTGCACCCGCGACGGCTATACCCGCCCGGCATCAATTTTCCTTTGAGAGGGAAATTAGCGCCATCACCATCCTGGCCGCAGCGTATTGCGTTGATGGCCGGAAAATAAGCCATTCTTCCGGCGCTTTATTTCACACTAAACTTTTTGGATCCCTTTCACCGCGCAATACATCTGCAGTGAAACACGTTTCGTCCTGAATCAGGATAGCTCAATAAATACGGTCGTTTTAAAGTTCATCCCCCCTGTTTTTAATTGTGCAACATCTGCAGTGAAACATGCTTTGTTCTGCCGGCATGGCTCAATACATACGGTACGCTTACAGTTTATCCACCAGCGTTTTTAATTGTGCGATAACGGCTTCTTGCCCGGCCTGATTGTTTTCATAAGCCCAGGTTGACTGCCGGATGATTAAACGCGTTGGCAACAGTTCACGGATCCGCATCTGCGGGGCCGTCATCTTCTGGATTAACAGCTCAACGGCCCGCTTGCCCAACTTATTAAAATCCTGCGCAACCGTGGTTAACGGCGGCTGAAAATAGAGGCTGTCCGCCGTGTCGTCATAGCCGGTAACGGAAACCGCCCTGCTGCCGGTACGATTCAACTGTGTCAGCGCACTCAGCACCCCGAGCGCCATCTGATCGTTTGCTACAACGATTGCGCTGAGCTGCGGGCGCTGATGCAGCAGTTCAAAAGCTTTGTGCCAGCCGCTGGCCGCACTCCAGTCGCCAAAAACCGTCACCGCATTGCTGACCCCCAGCCGATGTAAAGCCTCACGCCAGCTGCTCAATCGCATTCGCGCCGATACAGAGCTTTCCGGCCCGGCCAGCAGACCGAACTCCCGATGCCCCAGCGTCCAAAGATGGTTGACGCAGGCCCCGCAGCCATCCAGATGATTAAACCGTATGGAGCAGACGTCGGTTTCGGGGGATATATCTAAAAACAGACAGCAAATATCTGCATTTTCCCTCACCAATTTTTCCGCAAGGCTGCTTTCCAGAGGCAAATTAATAATCGCACCGCGGATATTCTGCGCACGAAACTCATTCAATCGGGCCTGAAGCGAGACGAAATCAGCCGTTACCGGCATCGCGATAACCACTTCCAGCTGATGCACACCTGCATGACTTTTTATCGCAGCGGCGATTTGCGAGGGCGCATGCAGCGTCAACGACGCGGTGATCAAGCCGATTGACGATGCGGACTTCCCGGCCAGCAACTGGGCTGAACGATTAGGAACATAGTGTAAAGCCTGCATCGCACGCATGACTTTATCGCGCGTTCGTTCAGAGACCACATTGGGTTTATTCAGCACTCGTGAGACCGTTTGTTGCGATACCCCGGCCTCTAGCGCCACATCTTCTAACGTTGCCATACGGTGCTGCATGCTCTTCTCCTTTGCTCACTCGGCCCAATGTCGCTCGCTAACATATATTGTCTGAAAGACGACAAAAATGCGCGATTTCCGTTCTGTTTCGTGATCGCTAATCCGTTTCAATCGCTGGAATATTGTGGCTTCCAATGAAATATCTGATAACTCCCCCATCTTGTCTGGCGAATGACATTTCTGTTTCTCTATCAGGTATTCCTATGCGCAATTTCGATCGAACCGCCTCACGTGGCCTGTTGTTCCATGACGTGCTTGCACGTGAAGACTGGCAAAACCAGACCATTACGCACCTGAACCGTTTACCGGCCCATGCGACTTTTGCCAGCTGGCGCGATCTGCGCGCTGCCAGAGAAAATCAGGCTTCAACTCACCGCCGCCTGTTGGACGGCCAGTGGCAGTTTTCTTACGCGCGCAGCCCGTTTGAGGTAGATGCCAGCTGGCTGGAAAGCGACCTGGCGGACAGCCGCAGCACTCAGGTTCCTTCCAACTGGCAGATGGAGGGATATGATGCGCCCATCTACACCAACGTGCGTTACCCCATCGACACCACGCCGCCGCGCGTCCCGGAAGAAAACCCGACCGGCTGCTACTCGCTGACGTTCAGTCTGGAGGAGCACTGGCAGGAGCAAGGCCGCACGCAGATCGTCTTTGATGGCGTGAACTCTGCTTTTCATCTCTGGTGCAACGGCGAGTGGATCGGGTATTCGCAGGACAGTCGCCTGCCCGCAGCCTTCGACCTCAGCGCGGCGCTTCAGGCTGGCGAGAACCGCCTCTGCGTGATGGTCATGCGCTGGAGCGCGGGCACCTGGCTGGAAGATCAGGATATGTGGCGGATGAGCGGGATTTTTCGTTCAGTGTGGTTGCTGAATAAGCCGACGCTGCACCTGAGTGATGTTCAGCTTACTCCGCAGCTGGATGCGCTTTATCGTGACGCGGAGCTGGCAGTAAACGTCACCGTTGCCGCTCCGGAACCCTTGCTTGCAGAACTGACGATAAACGTTGAACTGTGGCATGACACGCAGCGAGTCGCCAGCCAGCAGCAGCGGCCCGGTTCGCCAGCCATTGATGAACGAGGCAACTATGCAGAACGCGCCGTGATGCGCGTTCCCGTACAAAGTCCGGCACTGTGGAGCGCGGAAACGCCAAACTGCTACCGGGCAGTAGTTTCGCTGTGGCACGACGAGGAACTGCTTGAAGCTGAAGCCTGGGATATTGGTTTTCGCCGGGTGGAAATTGATAACGGCCTGTTGAAGCTGAACGGTAAGCCGCTGTTGATCCGCGGCGTAAACCGTCACGAGCATCACCCTGAACGCGGCCAGGTCGTCACTGAAGAGGACATGGTGCAGGATATTCTGCTAATGAAGCAGAACAATTTTAATGCCGTTCGTTGCTCTCATTATCCCAACACGCCGCGCTGGTATGAA
The DNA here is from genome assembly GCF_031978025.1 of Erwinia sp. NCBI lineage: Bacteria > Pseudomonadati > Pseudomonadota > Gammaproteobacteria > Enterobacterales > Erwiniaceae > Erwinia > Erwinia sp. Next base: position 11,875 of record NZ_DALZCD010000082.1, on the reverse strand, counting down.
CTCTGTAACCGCTATGGCCTGTACGTGGTTGACGAAGCCAATATCGAAACCCACGGGATGGTACCCATGAATCGTCTTTCCGACGATCCAGCCTGGTTACCGGCATGGAGCGCTCGCGTCACGCGGATGGTGCAAAGCAATCGCCATCACCCGTCCATCATTATCTGGTCGCTGGGCAATGAATCCGGCGGTGGCAGCAACCATGAGGCCCTGTATCACTGGCTGAAGCGTAACGACCCTTCTCGCCCGGTCCAGTATGAAGGGGGCGGCGCGGACAGTTCGACCACCGATATTATCTGCCCTATGTATGCGCGCGTAGAAAACGATCAGCTTATTCCAGCCGTGCCAAAGTGGGGGATCAAAAAATGGATAGGTTTACCCGGCGAGCAGCGCCCGTTAATCCTTTGTGAATACGCCCATGCCATGGGTAACAGCCTGGGCAACTATGCCGATTACTGGCGAGCCTTTCGTGATTACCCGCGTTTGCAGGGCGGTTTTGTCTGGGACTGGGCCGATCAGGCCATTACCAAAACGTTTGATGACGGTAGCGTCGGTTGGGCTTACGGCGGTGATTTTGGCGATAAGCCCAATGACCGCCAGTTCTGTATGAACGGGCTGGTATTCCCGGATCGCCGTCCTCATCCGTCATTAATTGAGGCCAAACACGCACAGCAATACTTTCAGTTTGCCCTGCTTTCACAACATCCGCTGCGTATCAGCATCACCAGTGAATACCTGTTCCGCCCGACCGATAACGAGCAGCTGCACTGGCACGTTCAGGCAGCCGGCGAAACAATTACTCAGGGTAGCGCAACGCTGGCGCTGAGTCCTGAAGGTCAGAGCGAGCTAACGTTGTCGGAGGCACTGACCCTGCCTGCCGGGGCCGAAGAGGTCTGGCTGACGCTGGAAGTGATTCAGCCACAGGCCACAGCATGGTCCGAGGCCGGGCACCGCGTCGCCTGGCAGCAGTTCGCTCTCGCCGCCCCACTGGTTTTGCATGCGCCTCAGCCAGCAGGCGAAGCGCCTGAGCTTGAGCGCAGCGACAGTGCCTGGACGGTGCGCAGTGGCCTGCAGCAGTGGATTATTGACCGTGAAAGCGGACTCCTGACGCACTGGCTGGTGGATGGCGTGGAGCAGCTGTTGACCCCGCTGCGCGATCAGTTCGTGCGTGCACCGCTGGATAACGATATTGGCGTAAGTGAAGTGGAGCGCATCGATCCTAACGCCTGGGTTGAACGCTGGAAGAGCGCTGGCCTGTACAACCTTACCGCCCGCTGCGTGCAGTGTGATGCGCAGCGCCTGGCACATGAAGTGGTGATCGACAGCAGCTGGCAGTACATGAGCCAGGATGAGGTAGTGATTGTCAGCCACTGGCGAATGACATTTAACGCGCAGGGCCAGCTGCATCTGGTCATTGACGGCGAGCGGGCCACGACTTTGCCGCCGCTGCCGCGCGTTGGCCTCAATTTTCAGGTGCGAGATCAGGAAAAACCGGTCTCCTGGCTGGGATTTGGCCCGCACGAGAACTACCCGGACCGACGTACCAGCGCCTGCTTCTCCCGCTGGGAACGGCCGCTGGATGAAATGAGCACCCCGTACATTTTCCCTGGCGAGAATGGCCTGCGTTGCGACAGTAAAGCGCTCGACTGGGGCCGCTGGCACGTAGCGGGTGATTTTCATTTCTCTGTCCAGCCCTACAGCACCACGCAATTAATGGCAACCGACCACTGGCACCAAATGCAGCCGGAAGAAGGCGTCTGGATAACGCTGGATGGTCAACATATGGGTGTCGGCGGAGACGATTCCTGGACGCCCAGCGTCCTGCAGAAGTGGTTATTGTCTGAACCAAAATGGCAGTATCAGTTAACCCTGCATTTCCAATAATAATCGGGGGCGCAAGCCCCTGCTTAACGGCATAACCGGATGGAATAGCCCTATGAAACTCGCTGAACTTGCCCCAAGAGAACGCCATAACTTTATTTACTTTATGCTGTTCTTTTTCTTCTATTACTTCATCATGTCTGCCTGGTTTCCCTTTTTTCCGGTCTGGCTGGCGGAGGTTAACCATCTGACCAAAACAGAAACGGGGATTGTTTTTTCCTTTGTCTCGCTGTTTTCGATTGTTTTCCAGCCGGTGTTTGGGTTGATTTCCGACAAATTGGGGCTACGCAAATACCTGTTATGGACCATCACTGTCTTATTAGTGTTGTTTGCGCCCTTTTTTATTTTTGTTCTGTCTCCGCTGCTGCAGATGAATATTTTTGCGGGCGCGCTGGCCGGTGGGATCTACCTGGGAATAGTCTTTTCCAGCGGCTCCGGAGCGGTCGAAGCCTATATTGAGCGTGTCAGTCGCGCTAACCGCTTCGAATACGGCAAAGTTCGTGTTTCCGGCTGTGTTGGCTGGGCGTTATGTGCGTCAATAACCGGTATCCTGTTTGGTATAGATCCTAATATTACCTTCTGGATCGCCTCCGGCTTTGCGCTGGTGCTTGGCGTACTGTTATGGGTGTCGCGCCCGGAAAACAGTAACAGTGAGTTGGTTATCGACGCGCTGGGGGCCAACCGTCAGGCCTTCTCTTTACGCACGGCCGCCGAACTGTTGCGGATGCCCCGCTTCTGGGGATTTATTGTTTACGTGGTTGGCGTCGCCAGCGTCTATGACGTCTTCGATCAGCAGTTCGCGAATTTCTTTAAAGGTTTTTTCTCCAGCCCACAGCGCGGTACCGAAGTCTTTGGCTTTGTCACTACCGGTGGAGAATTACTCAACGCCACGATTATGTTTTTCGCCCCCGCCATTGTTAACCGTATTGGCGCGAAAAATGCCCTGCTGACTGCAGGTGTGATTATGTCGGCACGTATTTTAGGATCCTCTTTTGCCTCATCAGCGGTGGAAGTGGTGATCTTAAAGATGCTGCATATGTTTGAACTGCCGTTCCTGCTGGTGGGCACTTTTAAATATATTTCCTCCGCTTTTAACCCGAAACTGTCGGCAACGTTATTCCTGATAGGTTTTAATTTATCGAAACAACTTTCCGGGGTGGTGCTGTCGGTATGGGTAGGAAGAATGTATGACACCGTGGGCTTCCATCAGGCTTACTTTATTTTAGGCTGCCTCACATTGAGCTTTACCGTCATTTCCCTGTTTACCCTGAGAGGCAGTAAAACACTGCTTCCGTCCACCAGGTATAACCGCGCGACCTGATACCAGGCGCCCGTTTGCGTTAACGGGCGCCTGTCACGATTTGGGCTTGTCCGCCCCGGACCTGGCGCCGTGGCAACGACGCGCGTGAAGATTAATAAAAAGTAAGATTCGGGGAGTGAAAGAGGAGTCTACTACCCAACAAATTTGAGTATTTCAGCAAGGGTAGCCTCATCCGGATGAATGATTTCACCAAGATGGTCTCCCTTCCCTGAAATTATCGGTATGGCATATTGTTCGGCGACCTCACTCATCGCGGCATAATAGGGGTCACCGAAACCGGCCCAAAATAAGAGAGGGATTCCGCAGGTTAAGCGTTTTTCATCACCCGGCGTATGTTTCTTAAGTTCATTGAAAAAGCAGGCTGCACTTCTTTCTGCCTCTGGCGAAAGTGAAGAGAGCTCCGGTGCGGTTTCGCGGGCATAGCCCATAAAGATGTCAAAACTGAGCGTGTCGGGCAGCCCTTGCAGACAGTCCCATCCGCCCACAACAACGGAATGTAGCCGATCGGGATAAGATTCTAACAGGCCCAGCGCCAGCCAGGCTCCGGCAGAATAGCCGACGACATGGGCTTTCTCATGTCCCAGTTCCTGTATCAGTTCCACAAGAGCAGCCGCCTGGCTTTCTCGCGTATAACACGCCTCGCTGGCTGGCTTATCGCTCAATCCATGACCTGACAAATCCGGGCATATCACGTGAAAATAAGGCGCTAACGCCTGAACGAAGCCATTATCCACCCAACACTGCCCATTCATCAAAAGGCCATGCAGCATGATGACTAAGGGCCCCTGTCCTTCTGAACGATAAAATAACCGCGGCGTTCCGGATGTATAAGGCATAAAGATTCCTGTTATTTAACGCGTGGTTAAAAAGAATACTCGCCTTTAAAGTCGATATGCAAATTATTACTTTATAGAGACTACGCTTGCTAACTGAAGCATGTTTTACCCCTGGCCCTGAGCTACCGGGCCGTTCCCACGCCTCCCTCTTTCGCCAGCGAAATAGCGGCTTCAGCCTGCAAATCGTCGTTTTACACAGAATAAATATGAGCGGGTATCATGGCCGATAACCGTGACTCTTGCTCCATGCGGGTACGCCAGCAAGACCTGTATCGCTGGCACAGCCTGTCATTAATCTATTTTCCCCCGGAAATCGCGCCTCGGCTTTTCCGTTTATTGATCAATGACGGACAGTCTTATTCCGTTTTCCGCGAAGCAGGCAATCAATTTTAACGACGCAACACCCGCGGCTGGCCTCTTTAGACCGTACGGTTCCGGGACGCAAACCAGGGGGTAATCAACAGATGCGGGATGGCAAGGGAAGCCAGGGCGGCGAACAGTGAACGGAAGCCGTCTGGCCCTTTGGGAAAGAGCATAAAAGCGGCCATGCCGGCAATCGCGATAGCTCCCAGCAGCACGGGCCAGATGGCACGCAGGTAATCTGTGTAACGCACGTAGCCCAGCTGGTCGCGTCGCTGTTCAGTCTGTGGGAGGGCATGCAGGATCAAAAAGCCCAGGGAAAACCCGACAAAAGGCGGCAGGATCAGCAGCGCCAGCGTGCCTGTAATAAGCCTCTTGTTCCGCGAAAAAAAACCCACAGTGAGCAGGCCACCTGCAGCCACTCCTCCCAGGAGGGCCAGGCTACATGTCACTGTATCAGGTAAGGTGGGGGCAAGCCCGGCCCCCTGTAGAATGGCCCGGAATTCATCCTGATGGAGTGTTGCCGGGGTAGCGATCAAACTGACTCCCCGGGCTATACGCTCGGCGAGTCCGCCATCAGGCGCGTCTTCCAGCCCGAAATGTATGGCAGAAGCGAGCAGGAAACCCGGTAAAGCGACTGCCGGACTCGTGTGCCACCAGATAAGACACAGCACAATAGCCAGCCCGTAGCTCATCAGAAAAAACAGCTGCCTTCCCTGACGAACAATGGCCAGATCGCTGGCGCCGTGTGCCATGCCGATGACGCCGATAGCCAGAACGGCAAACGCAATCTGGAAAACCGGCGCGCTAAACGAGGCGGCCAGAGCGGCCATCCACAGGATGGCCCAACCGGCTTGCTTCTGCTGCAGGATCATGCCCGGCTAACACCTGCACGACTGGCATGGTGCGAGGCTTTTTCTAAGTTTGCCGCAGCATAAAACGCGAAGTACACCTTCGCAATGATATCCAGCAGCAAAAATGCCCAGACAGAGGCGGCATCGGTAATAAATTTCATGCCTTCTGGCCCAATCAGGAACACTATCGGATAGATAAACCAAACCACCGTCAGTAGCGTCACATTTTTTTTATAACATGTCCCATACGCACTCCCCTTCGCTGTCGCAATAACCCGCAGCGGTCCCCACAGCAGGTAAACGACGCCCAGGAATGCCGCACAGGACCAAAGGTACCAGACCCATTTTGCAAAGGGCGCTTCCGCCAGAGATGAGATGAGGCCGGTTATAATCATCATCACATCCAACACGATAATGGCGGTCAAAAACCCTCCTGTTTCACCCGGTTTGCCATGCTCATGAAAAGCCAGCATCACTAAGCCCGCAAGCAGGATCGGCGTGGTAATTGACCAGTCAGCATAGCGTGCCAGATAAACCAGAGTGCCGTTGTCCAGCGTCAGGTTGCCAAATCCAAACGTTAACGCCAGATAAGCGGTTGCCGCGATAAAAGTCACTGACGCATGCATTAATGTATGATGCCGGGCAGGAGACGTTTTTTTGCCGGTAGCGTAGATGACCAGTGATGCGATGGCCATCACCGAAAATCCGATGATGAAGGCGGTTTGATCCATATAAAATTCTCCTGCGCCGCAAGGCTTTAGTTATTAAGTCGTATGGGTAATGGTGAAGTCAGGTTTTATATTCTGCTAAGAATACCGACTCCAAGTATATGACGGCCTGGGAATCCTGCAAATTAATCGGAGATCATTCGGTTAACCGCTTTTTTTTCGTCCGGACGACGTCTCATTTGCCGCAGCAGGCATCATAAAATTGTCTTTTTTTGTAATGGAGTGTGTGTAAAAACACATTTCGTACCGCTTAAAATATAAGCGCGCATTGCATATTAAGAGCATTAAGAGCATTAAGAGCATTAAGAGCATTAAGAGCATTAAGAGCATTAATATTATCAAGATCACCGAGGTTACTGAGATTACTGAGATTAGTGAGATTACTGAGATTACTGAGATTACTGAGATTACTGAGATTACTGAGATTACTGAGATTATTTAGATTATTTAGATTATTTAGATTATTTAGATTATTTAGATTATTTAGATTATTTA
>NZ_DALZCD010000082.1:0-5300 GCF_031978025.1 Erwinia sp. | reverse complement strand
GTGTAATAATATTGTGATAAATAAACCCTCACCCTCCGACTTAATAAAGCAAATACCCTCTTAAAAAACCCGCTAAAAAGGCTATCCCACGCAGAGAAAAACATAACCCCCTGAATCCAGACAATATAAAACGTGGTAAATTAGCATTTCTTCACATAAAAAGATTCTGACTGATAGCCTGCAGGTTATCAAATTAACCGCAGGGTAAAAAACTGGCCATATGCTCAGGATTTAACAGAATAGATACAGGTAGCAGGCATTTACCCAGGAAGGTTATCGCCGTCTTGCCTGGCTGCTTTTCACTTATCCCGTAGAATTTCCTGTCGTATCTAACCGCGGTCAGGCACGAACAGGATGCACTCTGCGTTGAAACCACGTCGGAAAGTCCTTCGGCTTTACTGAAGAGGCTGGATCAGGAAGAACTCACTCCCTGCTTCAGGGAGTGTTTAAAAGTGCAGTTAAAACAGGCAATACATAATGCAGAGGGAACTTAACGTCAATAATCACGCAGTGGTGTTGATGTTGCGCCCTACGGCCGGGTTTGCAGGTAACTGAGGGATTGAGTTAAGGATCCCGGCAGCAACAGACTGCTGATTATCCAGAGTTTTCTTCAGTACGGCATTGCTTATTTTACTACTGAGTTCCATGTTATCGAGGCCTGTAGCCAGTGAGGTAATCTGTGATACATCCATCTTGCTCTCCTGATTAATACGGCTGATAGGGGGTAAAACCGGCTTTAAAAAAGCCTGTAGAAACTATCGGCATTTTGTGGAAAATCTTTAGGGGAATACCAGGCTGGATCCTGTTGCTCGCTTCCCGGTCATAGCCGCCAGAGAGCACTTAACGTTGGAAGCAGAAATGTTGTAATAACCGCTTACCCCGGTTATAACGGTACCTTATATCGTTGGCAATTGGCGTTTATACCCCGCGTTCAGGCAGAAAAATGGCAAGAAGAACAGAACTGAAAGGCATAGCGAATTCTTTTAATAGTAGCTTTGTCAGCCGCAATAACGATTACAACGGCTACTGGTCCGTTGGCCTGTTAAAGCTTTACGCTATCGAACAGGGATTAACATCAGTACGGTTTACATTTCTTCCTCATAATAGCGGCGACAGTTTTATTCTGATAAAGGATATAACGCAGTCTTACAGCAGGCTGTTTATACACCTTCTGGAGAAACAGCAAATTCCTGCTGCATGGGTAAAAGAGGTCAGCATTATGATCGACTTTGCCACGCAAGATAAAGCGGACCGGTCAGTCATCAGTCCGTCATCCGGTCAGCTTTTTAAAAGCCTTTGCCAGATAGTGGATGACCAGCACCGTCTTTATTCCTCGGCCATTTATGGTCAGTGCCTGCCTCACTCGGCGGCGAGAGAACTGCGATCGACCCGTGTAGATTCATATAAACAGTATTGGTAATCCAGGACGTCAAGCCCCCGTAGAGTAACCAAACCCTGAACGTGCGGCCTGTTCAGGCGCAGAGCTGACGGTATAAAGGCATCAGCCCGCTATAGAAGCGCGATCATCCGCTCTGATATCAATGTTTCCGCAGCGCGTTAATCCACATAAAACGTCAGCTATATAGCCATAACAGCATCAGCAATGCAGAGGTGCCGGCCAGCGCAATTACAATATCTGTAAGAGTGTCCGCTTTTATGAAGCTTTTGCTGACGTTTGCGTGGTTGAGGCCACTGTTATCGACAGGCAATTCCCTTTTCTTTCTGACTCGCCATACTATACGGGCCCAGAGACCGACCACAATCAGGATCGGCAGAACCATGAATACGGTACCGTCCAGGCTGAAGTGCTTTTCCCAACTCCATGTTATTTGGTGCATTGTATTTGTTCCCGTCTCCCAATCCGTAAAGCGAATATTAGCGCTCCACAGGATAAGCGGCAAGGGTTGTTCAGTTGCCTGCCGGGCTATTTCATTGGAGCCTTCCTGAATCGTTTTTTTCAGGATACGTGACAGAATATGTCTGACGTTACGATAAATCTGACGTAAATATTTTTTTGTCGCGTTACACAATGAGCCTTAAAGGTAATGAGTTTTACCCTGGGGTAAAAAATGCCCTCTTTACGCCCGGCAACTTAAGAGGATTCCCTGAAATGACTTATGGGATCTGTCCTGTTCGTTTTGTACTAAACAAATGCTTACAGAGAGGTTGTCGGCTGGCCTGAAAAGATGTCGTTCCCTCCGCCAGGCCCGTCCCGCAAACAGGGCGACTCATACCGTTAATGACTTTACGATGGACGTGCGGCCAGCGGAGATGTCGGTTCAGCAGGCAGTAAAGGCGAGAGAATGCTCCCTGTTTCTTCGGGAAACTCGTATCAAAATAGTCTTCAGGAAACAGAACTCAGGAGATTAAGGGACAGGGCCTGGGTTAACCCCGCCCCGTCAGGAAAAGAGCGGATGTCTGAGAAAATAAATGCGTCAGGAAGAAAAACAGCCAGTACCGCGATAACCGACCATTTTTCTCCGCTACGTGATTCAGGGTTTTTCAATCCGGGACACGCTCATAAAGGCACTATCCGCTTTGCCGTAAACGCGACCGCTGACGCGAACCTTGTCATCTGACTGATACGTTTTGCCAAGAAAAGCCTCCGCCGGAGCCTGCAGCCGTACCTCATCACTGGAATCGCGAAAAAGATAGCTGCCCGGTTTTTGCTCGCTGACGATATAGCCCTCAAGCGTTGTGTAGCCGCCCGGCCTGAAATCACGGATCGTTTTTGCTTTCGTGGCGCGCGTGTCCTCTGTTCCCTTTTGTGCCGCATCTTCTTTTTCAGGCGGCGGAGCCTTTTCCCCTTCCTTAAACCCGCCCTCTGCGGCGGCGGCGCCATAGCTTAATGCGGCAAGCAGAGCGGTGAGCATGATTTTTTTCTTCATCTGTTTTCTCCCTTCAGGTAGGTAAATTCATCTTAAATGTGGGTTCGTTAGATTTTTTATTCCCCCCGTGCGGCCTCAGAGTGCGATAGCAATATTGGCTAAAAACCCCCCTCCCATCCGGCACGGTCACGCAGGCGCGACTCTTGCCCCACTCTCATCCGGGCGCAGCATTTGCATGCCAGGGCGAGCGGGCTTAACAGCCTCTGAAAATGTGCAGTGCGCCAGGCGACTCCTGCCGTTGTGTTAACAACGCGTCTCCACAAACGGATAAAACTGAGAACGATCAACTGTAGCGCGGATGTTTCATTTCGCAAGCAATTGACTTTTATACGCATTCCTCGCCAACGCTTTTTTGCTAAAACAGTAACTTCAGTCTTCGGGCTGGATGGCAGCACATTTTCGGGATCGCTTTCTTCTTCAGTAAGACTGAACTGACCGTTCGGCATGGGACGTTGGCGCGGGCTGAAAACTTGAGGATGATTCAGCAAGCTTTGCGCGCGCTATCGCTATCTGCCTCAGCCAGACCAAAGTTAGCGGCCATTCTGTGGTGTGGGTGCAGGCTGGGGATTTCATGATGATAAATGATTCGGCGAGCGGCGGAAGCAAACGGGCCATCAGCGACACGCCCTTTAGCATAAAGCTGATTTTTGCTCTTACCTGGCAAATCAAAGGTTTTACAGGAGGAAAGTTTGCGTTTCCCTCTTGCGTCTATAGAGGTGGACTAGCGTTGGCGGTTCACAGGCTTTTCGGCATCTGCCCTGTCCAACAACACAGGTCATACGAGACGCTTATAACATACCCGCGCCAGATGACAATATGGTCATCTTTCTGACAGGTAATCGGGACGGCAGTGAGGGTATAACTACCGGGCGATTAACACAGGAGAATGTCACATGAAGAAGTCTGTCGCCGCCTTATCCCTTGCCCTGCTGCTGGCTGCTCCCGGTATTACCCTTGCTGCCAGTAAAAACCCACTGAGCGTACACGTGCTGAACCAGCAAACCGGGCTACCGGCAGCGCATATCGCGGTTACGCTTGAGCAAAAGCAGGGAGAACGCTGGGCGGTGCTGAACACGGCCAGCACCGACCAGGACGGTCGTATTGACGCGCTATGGCCAGAAAAACCCGTTCAGGCAGGCGATTATCGGGTGATCTTTAAAACCGGTGAATATTTCACACAGCAAAAGCAGCAGAGCTTTTTCCCGGAAATTCCGGTGGAGTTTCATCTCGCCGATACAGCTAAACCCCTGCACGTGCCGCTGCTGCTGAGCCAGTACGGCTACTCCACGTATCGGGGGAGCTGAGAAAATGAAATCTTTTGTGATTGCGCTGGCGCTTGCTGCGGCACCCTGCATGGCCTTTGCAGCCAAACCCGCAACCGTCTATGACATGACGCAGGAACTCAGTAGTAAATTGGCCACCGAGGCACTTTCTGTCTGCCACAGTATGAACCGCCAGGGGGTGGTAGCCATAGTCGATCGTGGTGGCAACCTGGTTACGTTGATGAGAGATGACAACGTGGGGCCACATAATACGCAAGCCGCCTGGCGTAAAGCCTTTACGGCGCTCTCGACTAAAACGCCGACTAAACAGTTCGCCAGACAGGCTCAATCCTCACCGGATACCGTTAATCTCAATACTGTTAATGAGTTATTACTGCTTGGCGGCGGCGTACCGATAAAATATCACGGCCAGTGGATTGGTGCCGTCGGTATGGCGGGAACCGGGGGCGCGGAGTCCGACGAGCGATGTGGGACCGAAGCCATCAACAAAATACTCGGGGAAAGCGAGCAACAGAAATAATAAATCACAGGTTAGTAGCGAAGGCGGAAGGAATCTTTCTCCGCTTTTGCTATTTTTATTGGGCAAACAGATAAGCCACAAAACTCCAGGCATTAATCCCGCCAAAGCAGAGATGCGGCCTTCTTCATACGTGAGCTAAACCCTGCCCTGTGTTACTAACCGGCCTTTATGACAGGGAAAATAAACATTACTCTTTAAATTATAAAGGCAGTATTACCCCTCCTGTTCTCTACAGCCATCCCGGTGCCGTATTCAATTTGCCGCGAGCACAGACACTGCTTATCTCCTGACAACCTGCTGACGGAATATTCAGCCATGTTTTTTTACTGTGCGGCTGCGCGCCCACCCGAAATCTTCTACACTCACTTCGCATACCGTCAGGCAGGAGCCGTAACGTGAAACATCTTATAAGCGGTCTTATCATGCTGGCTTCTGGCCAGGCCGCGGCAGCCATACCGCTTATCCAGGCCTACCCGTCTTGCGACCTTCAGACGCAGCGCAGCGTTAAAGGAGCATCCGGAGGCAGCATGCAGGATTCACGCGAAGTGCATATTTCTGTCCGGGTTAACGTGCTGCAGGCTGATATCAGCACCGCGCGTAAGGCCCGCT
>NZ_DALZCD010000081.1:11833-15380 GCF_031978025.1 Erwinia sp. | reverse complement strand
CAGATCTCAGTATACCGGCGACGAAGCGCGCACGCAGGTCACCACATGGGAAACGCTGGACTGGGTTCAGGAAGTGCAGAAGCGCGGCGCGGGTGAAATCGTACTGAATATGATGAACCAGGACGGCGTGCGTAACGGCTACGACCTGACTCAGCTGCAGAAGGTTCGCGAGGTTTGTAAGGTGCCATTGATTGCTTCCGGCGGCGCGGGCACCATGGAGCACTTCCTGGAAGCTTTTCGTGACGCTAACGTCGATGGCGCGCTGGCTGCGTCGGTGTTCCATAAACAGATTATTAATATTGGCGAGTTGAAAAATTATCTGCTCGACCAGGGTGTGGAGATCCGCGCGTGTTAACAGAACAACAGCTGGCCCAACTTGACTGGGCAAAAACCGACGGCATGATGCCGGCTATCGTGCAGCACGCTGTGTCCGGCGAAGTATTGATGCACGGCTATATGAATCAGGACGCGCTGGCGAAAACGCTCGAGACGGGCAAAGTCACCTTCTGGTCGCGCACCAAACAGCGTTTGTGGACCAAAGGCGAGACCTCGGCACACTTTCTTAACGTCGTCAGTCTCACCCCAGACTGCGATAACGATACGCTGCTGGTGCTGGTCAACCCGGTTGGCCCAACCTGCCACCGCGGCACCAGCAGCTGCTTCTCGCCTGCGGCGGCCGACTGGACTTTCCTTTATCAGCTTGAGCAGCTGCTGGCCGAACGTAAGCACGCCGATCCGGCCAGTTCCTATACCGCCAGTTTATACGCCAGCGGCACCAAGCGCATCGCGCAAAAAGTGGGCGAGGAAGGCGTAGAAACGGCGCTGGCCGCCACCGTCAACGACCGCGATGAGCTGACCAACGAGGCTTCCGATCTGGTGTATCACCTGCTGGTGCTGCTGCAGGATCAGGACCTTAATCTGAGCGCGGTCATCGACAATCTGCGCCAGCGGCACAAGTAACGCAGTGTTAGAGATGTCAACATAAAGGCCGGGAAACCGGTCTTTTTCGTTAAGGAGAAAGGATGAGCACGTTTGAGAAGTTAACCGCCCTGCTCGACGAACACCAGGCCAGCTATCAGATAATGACGCATCAGCCGACCGGCAAATGTGAAGAAGTCGCGGCGATCCGCGGCACTGCTGTTGGTCAGGGCGCGAAAGCGCTGGTTTGCCACGTCAAAGGAAACGGCATAAAGCAGTACGTGCTGGCGGTATTACCGGCCGACCAGCAGGCCGATCTAAGCAAAGTAGCCGGGGCCGTCGGCGGCCTGCGTGCCTCGCTGGCCAGCCCGGCGGAAGTTGACCGGCTAACCGGTTGCGTGTTCGGTGCCATCCCGCCCTTTAGTTTTCACCATGAGCTAAAGGTGGTGGTCGATCCCACGCTGTGCGAGCGCAACAGTGAAATCGCTTTTAACGCCGGACTGCTGGAAAAATCCGTGGTGCTGAATGCGCAGGATTATCAGCGTATTTGTAGTTTCAGATCGGCAGATATTCTTAAATAAAGGTTTACAGGCTGATGCATGTTGGCTTATTTCCATGAAATAAACCAAAAACGGAATCAAACCGCCGCCCCTTGCTCCAATATCCGGGTTCTGTCCGGCAGGCCCGGCTACGTTTTCCTGGTAGCCATAAACCGCACCTTATCTTTCACCGGTGTGTCAGCTTCACGATGCTGAGCCAGATCCGACAACAGTAAGACCGCCCACGCCGAATCAGCCTGAAAAAACGAAGCTGGATGTACTTCAGCTAACTTACTTCTACTGGCCGCACCACGCGAAAACCTTTTAAGACGTTACTCCGCAACCAACAATTTATGATAAATGGTTTTTACTAAAAAATTAACTTAGAATGCTCTATCAAGAATCCTGACGTTGAGATAATGAGAAACGGAATGGCCAGTCAAAAAATCAAAAAATTGCTCTTAAAAATCCCCTCGGTTAAACGTTATGTGGAAGCAACAAATAATATCAGAAATGACAATATTAGGTTGACACAGGAAATTGAAAAAAAAACGTCTTTAATTTCTCAGTCAAGAAGCCCGGGACTTTTCGACTATAGCGATGATTTTTTGACGGAAAGACTATTATCTCATCCGATAAAATCCGTAAGCGGAGCACTGGCGCTGAACAGCGAACCTGCCCGGCACCTTGAAAATCGGGTTCATGTCGCAGAACGATTAATCAAAGCCTATCACAAGGCTCTGGCCGATGAAGCTACTTCACCGCTCCGCCGGGAAGGTGAAGACTTATGGACAGGTTTATTACGTAATGAACTGCCTGAGCTGCTGAGCGCTATTGACAGCCGTGACGCAGTAAAACTGGCCGATTTTTTAGCTGAATTTGGTACTTCTTATGTTTGGTTTGGCGGTATAACAACCTGTATTGACGGTTTCAATAAGGATTTACGCCCTGAAAGCATCGCATTAACCTATTATGACAAACTTATTAGCCTGGCGGAGAGCTTAGGGGTTTTACGATACGAAAGCCCGGAATCAGGTCCTTGGGGAGAGAACATGCTCGCGGATCCTACCGAGGTGGCTAACAGCATAGCCCAAAAAATCGGCATAGATATTTATCCGCCAATGGGCATAATACACACAGATGGCATCAAAGCAGGCAAGTCCGTTTTGCACTATCGCCACATTAACGCTCTGTATAGCGCAATCAGACTACATGCGCTTAATAAAAAGCAGGAAGCGGTCTGTGAGTTTGGTGGTGGTCTCGGCATAACCGCTATGTATTCACTCCGTCTGGGCGTGAAGGATTATACTATTTTTGACTTACCTATAACCTGTCTGCTTGCTGGTCACTATCTTATTCATGCGATTGGAGAAAATAATGTTGTACTCTATGGTGAAGAACCAAAAGAGAACGGCGTAAAACTACTGCCGTATTGGGAATGCCAGAAACAGACTGAGAATAAATTTGCCTATGCACTGAATCAGGACAGCCTACCTGAAATTTCAGACAATCTTATTCTGGAGTATTTGACGCAGATAAAGAAAATGGTGGCAAAAGGGTTTCTTAGCATCAATCACGAATGCTTTCACCCTCGCACAGTAATGCGTTTCACCGAGGAGTCCGGCGGATTTGATCTTTTACACCGTTCAAAATGCTGGGTGCGGGATGGCTATGTAGAAGAGCTATATACTTTACAAAAATGATGACAGGCTTATAAAAATGGAACAAAAAGTCCAGACTGCTAATGGGTCATACTTTAAAAAAAGCAACAGGTTAATTTATCTGGCAGTAATGCTATTTTCATTCCTGTTGCTGTCAGCCGTATTTTACATAAAACCACCCTTTGGTTCTCCGGATGAAGCGACACATCTTTTCAGAGCAAATACCTTGGCGCAAGGCTATGTCTTGCTTGAACCCATAGGAAAAGACGGTACTACGGGTGGTAAAGTTAATAGTTCACTCATCCAAGCGGTGCTGAAATATGGGGACTATGTAAATACTCACTCATACAGAGGAAGTGATAACTTTGTTGAAGAGTTAAAATCACTAAAGTGGGACAGTAACAACGTCGAGTTTGGATTATCGACAAC
>NZ_DALZCD010000081.1:0-11823 GCF_031978025.1 Erwinia sp. | reverse complement strand
CTTTTATATGCCCTTTGTCTATGTACCCCAGGCTGTTTCTTTTTACGTGGGTGAAAAGCTGAACCTGAGTGTTTATTCAACCTACGCGCTAATAAATTACCTTACCTTTGGCGTATGTATTTTAATTTTCTTAGCCGCTTACCGAATATATCCCATCCCTCTTTTCTCGCTTTGCCTGATACTCCTGCCGATGTCGGTTTATCAGATTTTCTCGCCTACCATTGATGGCATAAGCCTGGCGCTTACCTGCCTGGGCATGTCGTTTTTTATGGCATTGCT
The DNA here is from genome assembly GCF_031978025.1 of Erwinia sp. Classification (NCBI taxonomy): domain Bacteria; kingdom Pseudomonadati; phylum Pseudomonadota; class Gammaproteobacteria; order Enterobacterales; family Erwiniaceae; genus Erwinia; species Erwinia sp. Next base: position 11,544 of record NZ_DALZCD010000081.1, on the reverse strand, counting down.
TAACAGTGAAAAAGATAACACCGGGAAGAACTGGCGCTATAGCCTGGCAGGTCTGGCATTGTGCATTATTATTGTAATCGGCAGCCGCACCAATTTAATTTGCATGGTATTAATCCCTTTGTGGTTGTTCTTCATTTCCAGAAAAAAAACATATTTAGCGGTATTTCTTATAGTATCCGTGATTACGCTGGGCTGGATTGGCTATTCGATAACAAGCTCTTATGCCCCCTCATCGGTGAAACACAGCGGAATAAGCAATGCACAGCTAATATCCTACTACGTCAAGAACCCACTGGTCATCCTTAACATAGCAATTAATACCTTTACAAACGGTGATAAGCTCGCCTTTTACTATAACTCATTGATAGGCAACCTGGCATGGCTTGATGCCCCCATTCATAAAACAATCCGTAACCTTTTCGCTGCAATACTGGTGGCTTCATTACTGACACATCTGATAGCCGGAAAATTAAAAACAAGCCGTGCGACTGCATTTCTTATCGCCATACTGGCTGTTGTATCACTTGCCTTAATTTTCGCAGCGCTGCTGGTACAGTGGTCGACCTTCCCAACGGAGGAAATAGATGGCGTTCAGGGAAGATATTTTATTATTCCTTTGGTCATTCTTGGGTATGCGTTGCCGCAGCTCAGATTCACTAAAAAAACCACTTCCCTGATCCTGGCCAGCCTGTTGGTTGTCTCTGTCGCTACTATTTACGTCACGCTTAATGAGCGCTATCACACCACTATTGATATTCCGCAAGAACGTGACGTGAAGCGTGACGGGGTTATTTATAACCTTGACGGCGCAAACCATTTGCAGTTTGGGATAAACACCCCTAATGGCAAAATCAAGACTGTCAACGTGTTAATGGCCAACTATCGCAACACTGCTAAAGGCATAGTTTCTTTACGTCTCTGCTCAGAAGGTAACTGTGTCGACGCCCGTTCCGATATCAGCAACCAACCTGATAACGCCTACTACACATTTAAATTCAATAAGCCTATAGAAATCACTAACGGGGCCATAACCATGAATTTCTATTTTAAAAAACGTGATAACTCATCTCCGGTAGCACTGTGGCTTTTTGAACAAAAAGATGATGAAACGGTCCGCACTCCTAAAATGCAGTTTAAATATAGTAGTATTAAATAAACGATCTGTAAGTCATGCAGATATCATTTGAGCGTAACCGTAAAAAAGCTATCCGGTGCTTAGCCCGGATAGCCAACACAATAGATACCTGTAGTAATCTTCGCAGTCAGTAACTGCCATCCCCGTAGATAAAAGTAATCATCAGGCTCTAAAGATAAAAAAAATCCGATAGTATAAGCTAACGTCATTTTTCTTAAAGACAGTTTATTTGCAAGCGAGATTAAGATTTTACGGCAACAATGATTCCGATTATAATCAGGGCCACCCCGAAAAAATACTGATAGGTGAACTTTTCGCCCAAAAACAGGTAGCTGCCAATAGGGACGATGGCAAAAGCAAGCGCCATCAGGGGATAGGCCTTACCCAGTTCTATCTTCTGCAAAACCCAGACCCACGCTACCGTCGTGATGCCATAAAGCGCAAAAGCACAAAATAATATTGCCAGCGCGTTAAAAGAAAACATGGTGCCACTTTTATGCATAGCGATGGCGCTAAGCTTAAACATGATTTGACCTGCGGCAATACCGAGAACGCACAATAGCGCGACAAAATAAAACATGATTACTTATACCTGCGATGGAAAGCTCTTTTAGGCGTGTTTGCCACATCATGCCCCACAAAGGCCATAATAAACTGTATGCCGATAATCATTGGTAATGCGGCTAACATTATAGAACCGGACGTGCTAGGAATACCGCTCTGGATAGATTGAACCCAGTGTGAAACACCGGTACAAAAGCCAAACAGCAGCATCAGCAGCCCAACAGGTAACTCTATCGATGCCAGAGACATGTCACGGAGGTAATAATTATAAAAAACTCTCTTACAAAAATTCCTGCCGTGTTTAAATAAAAAGTCGCCGATTATTTTAGAAATCTTAAGATTCGATACCTCTTCTTCATACCTGGCATGCATAGGAATATCAATCACAACGGCTTTTAGCGTGTTGAGCCTGAAAAGCATATCGGATTCGAAAAAATACCTCTTACTTATTTTGTTTAACGGTAAGTTTTCAATGACATCTTTATGGATCGCCGTATAGCCATTCGTCGGATCGAATATATTCCAGTAACCCGAAGATATTTTTGTCATGAAGGACAGAACAGCATTGCCAAACAATCTTATTTTAGGCATGGCCATAATGTTTTCAAGATTAAAGAAGCGGTTACCTTTAGTATAATCGGCTTCTCCACTTATAATCGGCGCGATAAATTCGCACAGTAATGAGGGATCCATCTGCCCATCGCCATCAATCTTAACAATGATGTCAATATCGTCTGCCAGTGCTGCACTGTAGCCATGCATTACCGCGCCACCAACGCCCTGATTAACGCTGTTACGAAGTACTGTTACCCGCTGATCCGTATTCTTTTCTTCAATAAAATCGCCAGATCCTTCTGGACAACAATCATCAACGGCGTAAATTTTATCCACTTCGGGTCCAATGGCCTGAATGACCCCTAAAATGTGGTTTTTTACTTTATAACATGGGATAACAACAGCAACGGCGATCTTTTTACTCATAGAGATTCCTTAAAATGACAAATTGGGAAAGTCCTTTTATAAAATAAAGGAACAGACTAATAAAATTCGTCTTGCAGGTAAACTAAGTTATCAAGTTATTTCAGGCAGGATGAACTTGAAAATATGATGGTCGATGACGAAAGATGCCCGATTTCAGGCAGGTTACCCCTAAAAGAGGATAGCCGGTCGCGCTCAGTTATTTAAAGACAGGCAGGTGAAATTATATTCGGATGATAAAAGGGCTTCAGAATGAAGCCCTTGGAATTACTCATGTAGAAGCTAAAATTAATCCAACCACTCGGTGTGGAACACACCTTCTTTATCAGTGCGCTTGTAGGTATGCGCGCCGAAGTAGTCACGCTGCGCCTGGATCAGGTTAGCTGGCAGCACCGCTGAACGGTAGCTGTCGTAGTAAGCGATAGCTGCGGAGAAGGTAGGCGTAGGGATGCCATTCTGTACGGCATAGGCCACTACATCACGCAGAGCCTGCTGGTATTCGTCGGCGATATTCTTGAAGTACGGTGCCAGCAGCAGGTTAGCGATGTCAGCGTCATCCGCGTAGGCATCGGTAATTTTCTGCAGGAACTGCGCACGGATGATACAGCCGGCACGGAAGATTTTAGCGATCTCGCCGTAGTTCAGATCCCAGTTGTTTTCAGTGGAAGCCGCTTTCAGCTGAGAGAAGCCCTGAGCATAAGACACGATTTTACCCAGATAAAGCGCACGACGCACTTTCTCAACGAACTCTGCCTTATCACCGGAAACGGTCTGCACGGCCGGGCCGCTCAGAACTTTGGAAGCCGCTACGCGCTGGGTTTTCAGCGAAGAGAGGTAGCGTGCGAATACGGACTCGGTGATCAATGACAGTGGCTCGCCCAGATCCAGAGAGCTCTGGCTGGTCCATTTACCGGTGCCTTTGTTGGCCGCTTCGTCCAGGATCACATCAACCAGGTAGTTACCTTCTTCATCTTTCTTGGTGAAGATGTCTTTGGTGATGTCAATCAGGTAGCTGCTCAGCTCGCCTTCGTTCCATTCGCTGAAGGTCTTAGCCAGATCTTCGTTGCTCAGGTTCAGGGCATTTTTCAACAGTGAGTAGGCTTCTGCAATCAGCTGCATATCACCGTATTCGATACCGTTGTGAACCATCTTCACATAGTGACCCGCACCGTCCGGACCAATATAGGCAACACAGGCTTCGCCTTCGGCGCGAGCGGCAATTTTATCCAGGATCGGTGCAACCAGCTCGTAAGCTTCTTTCTGGCCGCCAGGCATGATGGATGGACCTTTTAAGGCGCCCTCTTCCCCGCCAGATACGCCGGTACCGATAAAGTTGAAGCCCTGCTCGGACAGTTCGCGGTTACGGCGAATGGTGTCTTTATAGAAGGTGTTGCCGCCGTCGATCAGAATATCGCCTTTATCGAGGTGTGGCGTCAGAGAAGCGATAGTTTTGTCGGTCGCTTCGCCTGCCTGCACCATCAGCAGAATACGGCGAGGTTTCTCAAGGGATTCAACAAACTCTTCGATGGTGTAGTAAGGCGCCAGCTTTTTGCCTTCATTCTCGGCGATGACTTCATCAGTCTTTTCACGAGAGCGGTTAAAGATGGATACGGTATAGCCGCGGCTTTCGATGTTAAGAGCCAGGTTACGGCCCATTACCGCCATACCTACAACGCCGATCTGTTGCTTGGACATTACATACTCCTGTCTGGGGATTACATAGACTTAAAGCCCGTATTCGATTCATAGTAACTGAAGAGTAAGGGCTGTTGGTAGCAATAGGTGTGATAGGCATCTAAAATGTTCCGCGTAACATGTTTATTATTTAAACAAATCTTACTCAGAGCATTTTATCAGACCATTTTCCAACCGTTCTTATGAAAGAATTTAATCATGGAAGAAGTAAATAGTAGAATATGCTTTAGCCCCTTGCGCGAAGCATTACCGCCATGATGAACAACTTCCACTTGTGGAACATAGGCAACTTTCGTCAGTCTGGCCGCACGCCAACTAAGATCGGTATCTTCAAAATAGAGAAAATAGTCAGGATCAAATCCTTTAAGCTCTTGCAGAATACTGTTTCTGAAAAACATGAAACAGCCACTAACGATAGGAGGATTCCAATAGACACTATGTGGGGTAATATCCTCAGCCATATTATAGTTAGCAAGCCTCTTTTTTAAGATTTTCCTTATGAAAGTTGGCGCAAACCCACGCAGTAAAAGTGTAAAAACACTGGGATAACGTTTACATAAGAATTGTCTTTCGCCATTACGCCAGCGAGCAAGGGGTGAGAGAAGACCACATTCAGGATGCGAGCTTAGAAAATTCAGAGCTACAGTAAGCGTATTCTCTTGCAAAATAATATCCGGGTTAAGGATGAGGTGATAATCCGCATTTGCGCTCATAGCGAGGTTATGAGCACGTCCATAGCCAAGATTTTCACCGGCGATAATAATCTCGCAGAAGGAATACTTTTCTTCCAGGGCGCGGTGATACTCATTCTTTTCTTTATAGCCATTTTCGACCAGTACGACTTCAAAACGCGTGGCTTCACACTTTTCAAATGCGATCTCCAGAGAAGCCATCAGATCAAAGATGTCGTTATCAATATAGTAGGTTACTACAGAAATACGCAGAACTCTGATGGCTGTAGTGGATTGTTTCTCAGCAACGCTGTCGGAGAATTTCATTTTAACTCGCACTTACCTGATTTACTATTAATGCCATCCCAGCACCCGCGAATAATAGCTTTGATATTTTTCAACCTGCGACTGGCAAACAATAGCAAAATAATCATTTTAATAGCAAGCTTATAACAATCCACAATCTTCCAGCTCACCGGTATAAAGTTTCTTTTATAAAGAAGAATAGCATTCCTGACCATATAGTAATGGCGCTGAGGAGAATGCACGGCAACTTTTCGCCCCATAAAGGCAATAGCGTTATCACCCAAAGCATGGCTCATCTGGGCTGAAAAGCAACCATATGAGCGCAAACCTTTTGCGCGTGCACGTAGCGCCCATTCTATATCAACGTAATCAATAAAAAGGGACTCGTCCATCAGACCTGTTACAGCGAACGTACGTACCGGGATTAGCGAACCAGAGGCAATCAAATGATCAACTTCAACAATGTTACTGCTGTCATTTTGCGCCATTTTGATAATGCTTAGCCCCTCGACACGGATAAAGCGCGCCTGGGAAGCCTCTTGTCCATTGGTAAAGTTAGGGCCGATTGCCGCAGCATCAGGTAAGGTTATAAGACCCTGGAGCAGCTCCTCAACCATATCATCGGCAGGCAAACTGTCCTGATCCATGAGCAGGATGTATGTGTAACCCTGCTCTATCGCCCTGGTAATTCCGTAGTTTTGGGCGGCAGCAATGCCCATATTTTCTTGCATTTTTAGCAAAGAGACATTATCCGGGCAGCCTGCAATATACGCTTCCAGTGCTGCCACATTTTCTGAACCATTATCGACAATAACGATATCTACATTGCTGTTGAGCAAGACAGTAACCTGGCGGGATAAGTCTTTAACAACAGGCTGCCAGGTGACCGTAATGGCCAAAATTTTCTCGTTCACATTACATTACCCTGATTAAAAAGGGCCAGAGGCCCTTTTTCAGTAAGCCGAACGATAAATCGCTACCAATTCTTCATATTGTTCATCAAACGAACGAATATGGGAATGAGGAAGGTTTTCTCTGTCCCCGACAGGCAGCTGTCTAAAATGGGCAATGGTATCCATAATTGCTTCTGCCAGCTTCTTGGGATCGTTATCGAAAGGTATAACGATTCCATTTTTTCCTACAATAATATCTTCTGCCGCGCCTCCTGCATCTGAAGTAATGACCCAGACATTACGTAATAGCGCTTCACGTACAGTAAGACCAAAGGTTTCTTTGGCTTGTGTTGGATAAATTAAAACATCAATACTATTGTAGAATTCATCCATATTTTCCTGTGTAAAAGCAGGCGCCAGCTGATATTTATTAAAACTTGCCAAATCTTGCTTACTGAAAGATGAGAAGCCAAGGCTTAATGTGTTATCAATAATAACAACTTCCGCATCCGACGATGGGATATTTTTAAATGCAGCCTGCACAAGATGGAAACCCTTAATTTCAGTGTTTCCGCCGAGATAACCAAATCGGATAGTAGTTGGAACCTGACGTGTCACCTGAATCGCAGGGTAATTAACGCCATTTTTATTCAGCATGGCGTCTTCAAATCCTTCGGAGCGATACAGCTCGTGAGTAAAACGGCTTGGCGTCAATATTTTAGACGCAAGAGCAAGGCTGTCACGCTTTTTATTAAGCCAATAGTCTTTACTTTTGTCAATATTCCGGTCTTTTTCTTGGTAGCTTAAAATAAATTGTTCTTTATAAAGCCACCAAAAGTCATGGGTGGTAACAATGATAGGGATATTTCTTTCAGCGCAAATATCCAACATTGTTACGCCCAAGCCCTGGATTGAATGAAAATGAACTACGTCAGGCTTAACAATGTCAAGTACATCCTTAAATAACGGATCAACCTTATAATTAACAATCTGTTCAGTTTCCTGAATTAAGTGCGGAATGCCAATGCCAAAGCACTCTTGCCCGTAAGCCTCATACCGGCGTAGCTCATACACTGGGGCATACTCTCCCGGTAGCGTAGTCAGAGTATGAATCTGGAAATCATCATTTTTAGAGAAGCGTTTATTTAGTTCCTCGACAACAATAGTCGCCCCGCCAAATGAACGTGGGTTATAGTAACAATTTACTGTAAGAACATGCTTTTTGGTTGAATCCTTCGGGCGCTTAAAACCAGCAATAATTTTACTGACCTGCTCATTCGCAATATTCTCTTGCGAATAATGCTGATAAACAGAAAGACGAGCTTGCTCACCAATACTTTTACGAAGTTCTGCAGAATGTACCAGTCGAGTCAGCGTTTCCGTCCATTCTTCAACCGTGTCACAAAGGAAACCATTCTCACCATGTGTAATAACTCGACTAAATGTCGGCCTTGGTGAACAAACGCTCGGTATAGATAAAATGGAAGCTTCGATAAATTTGATATTGCTTTTAGAATAGTTAAAAACATAATTTTCAAGAGGAGCCAGGCTAATATCACACTCAGCAAGCACTTTCAGATAATCACGATAAGGACATAAATCGATATATTCTACCTGCGATTTAACTTCGTCAAAGCTGGCAGGTAAATTTAAATCGCCTATCAAACGAAAATGGACTTTTTTGTTATTTTTTAGAATATTAACAATAGAATCAGAGGCTTCAAGAAAGTCAATATTGTGTGTAGTTGTTCCTGAACCATACACAATCCTGATTATTCCATCCTCCTGGCTTTTACGACCTGTAGTAACGGACTCTGCAGCAGAAATAGTCTCCGGATCGAGCGCATTTTCCACTACGTAAGCATACTTTGCACCGGCTTTCACCATTTCGTCAGCAAGGTGCTGCGTCGAGGCAAGAGCGCCACTACATTGCAGCATTGCATTTTTGTACAAATGTGCACCGTCCAGAAGGCCGTCAAAAGTCACTTTATCCAAAGACTGTAGCGTCTTACTTTCGCGCAAAATATCTGCATCAAAAATAAGATCGTCCACTTCCCAGAGTGTAGTCAAGTTAAGACGCTTACATTCAGCAAATATTGGATCGAGGCTGGCAAAAGCAGGTACGCGATAAAAAATCACCAGTGAATGCGACTGTAACGCTTTAATGCACTCTTTCTGATGGGCCCAGGGTAGAACCGTTACTTCTATACCTAAAAGATTAAAAAGCTCGACTTTCTGATCAACACGGTATTTTTTGCACTGTGGGATTGAGAGTTCTGCAATAATTAACACTTTCGGGAAGAGTAGTTCTTCGGCACTTACTGTCACAGGAGCAAGCGCTTTGGATTCTACGTTAACTGACAATTGCTGAAGCTGATTAACGTAGCGGAGTTTATTAAAAATACCGGTAATACCGTGCTGATTATAGATATTTTTCGCACGCTTAAAACTTTCACTTAAGCCGTAGTCCTTAATAATGCGGCCTGAGAGGTCAACGCCTTTTTTTACTTTACGTAGTTGAGTTACTGAATGACGTAAAGGTTGAGTCATTTTCCAACTTGTAGAAGTTCTCAAGGCGTGGTTATCATGAGAAAGACGCAAAATTAGTTCGTCTTTTTCTTTAATATCTCTTCTTAATGCTTTCTCTGACTCTTTAAAGTACGCAACGTCTTTTTTAAGATAATCAAGTTTTTTTGCATACTTTTCGCATTGATTTTCAGCTGAAGTCAATTTGCCTTTAAGCGTCGCCCATTCCATTTCAGGGAAAGTTGGTAGGTCCCGCCATGGATTGTTGAACTGATCCTGAATCTCGTTAAAGGAACCATGAATGTTTTTATGGCCCTGAACAACCGTTTCAACCTCGCCGGCAATAACACGCGGCCCCAGAATATTTTTTTCTTTTTTCCTTTTTTGTATAATGCAAAGCGAGTTTACAAAAGTAACGGAATGGATTTCACTGTAATCAACGGTATCGAAATCGACACAATCGTAGTGATCATAAAATGGTTGTAAATACTCTTTTTCCTGCTTTTTACTTCCCCAATGCTCAAAGTTAGGAATGTCGCCCAGTTTTTTCAAAAACGCCATTGAAGAATAGGGATCGTACAAGCCACCTTCAAAATTTAGCCAGTAGCTGCAATGGAGATCTTCAATAATATAAAACCCATCTTCTTCTATCAGGGGGAAATAGAGAAGAAATGATTTAATGATATCAGAAGAGTCGTGTGAACCATCATCAACAATGACATCAAAACGCGGTGATATTTCCGCGATACTGTTTCTGACTCTTGCGGTAGAAGAGTTACCAATAACCAGGCTTATCTTTTTATTTTCATATTCCAGCAGTGCACATCTTTCATTGATATCGCAACCAATAATATTATTAGCATTCCGAAAATATTCAGACCAAATCTCCAGTGATCCGCCGTTTTGTACGCCGATTTCAAGGAAATTAACCGGCTTTTCCTGCAAAGGAGCCAGAACTTCATGGTAGGTCTCTAAATAAATCGTCCACTTGTCGGAAGATTTTCCATGATGATTTTCATAGAGTTCAAAAAGTGTCTTCATTTGATTTCCATCTTAACTTCATCAAATTTTATACCTACCAGACCCCAACGTACTTCACTGGATGAAACATTGATAATCAGCGCATCATGAAGCAAGTGGTGCTGTACATGGTTGTTAATATCGCCATTAGCCAGTGACACCATCATGGCATATTCACCATTTGGCAGCATAGGAAGCGTAAATTTATATTCAGCTTTGATTTTTTCGCCGGCCATAACCGGCACAGGATTAACCGTAGTAAAAGGAAGCGTATTTTCACCAAACAGAACCTGTCCCAGACGATCCTTTACCAGAAAACCGATAATGGGAGCATCAAAATCCTGATGAACCGTTGCTTCAACCGTCAGTTTAACGACCTCGCCACCTTTATAAATATGTCGGGTATTATCCGTTTTAACATCGGTAAAGGTGACGCAATTGATTTCACCTCCGCCTGTTTTCCAGCCATTGGCTTCAGAAAGGTTATCTTCAATACCATACTGAGTATTGTAATTTACCGCTGACTCAAGTGCTGCTACTGCATTGTCATCAACTCTTGAAGTATGAGTGATGTCTTCAGACATCGGCGAAGCCTTCAGGCTTTCAAGCTTTGCCTCATCGCCGTAAACTTCCTGAAGCGTATATTGCAGGTATTTTTCCGCAATATCCTTCGCCTTGCCGGAAGTAATCATTTTTCCCTGATGAAGCCAGATAGCCTTATCACAGAGGTTAATCACCGAGCTGGTATCATGACTGACAAAAAGTAGCGTGCCGTTTTCTTTAAATTTACGGATAAAGCGCATACATTTTTGCGTAAACACGGCGTCGCCGACAGCCAGTGCTTCATCCACGACCAATATATCCGCATCGACATGAGCTATAACAGCAAAAGCAAGGCGCACGTACATGCCGCTAGAGTAGGTTTTTACCGGCTGATCTATGTGTTCGCCGATTTCGGCAAAGGCCAGAATGCTTTCATAGCGGTCTCTGATTTGCTCATTGGTCAGGCCATACAGTGACGCGGCCATGAAAACATTTTCATGTCCTGTAAATTCCGGATTAAACCCCGCGCCCAGCTCCAGCAGGGCGGCGATTTTACCGCCAACTTTCACCTGCCCATCTGTTGGATTCAATGTCCCACAGATCATTTGTAACAGGGTCGATTTACCCGAACCGTTTCTGCCAATTATCCCGACTGTTTCTCCCTTTTTTAAGCTAAAGGAGACATCATTTAGCGCCCAGAAATCGCGGTAGAGCTTTTTACGGCTACGATAAAACATTTGTAAAAGCCGATCTTTAGGGGAGTTATAGATTTGATAACACTTACTGAGTCCCTGAACGGTAATAATATCTTCAGATGACATCTGCAAACCCCTTGCGCGTTTTCTGGAAAAAGTAAAAACCAGCCCAGGCGATAACAGTACTTATCACAAAGCCGGTTAGCCATGATCCCATATCAGGAATTGTTCCCCAGTACATAACTGCCCTGGCCTGTTCAATAAAGTGTGCAAGTGGGTTTAGCAACAGCCACGAGCGGATGCTGGCCGGTAGAGCAGACGTAGGGAAAAATATAGGCGACAGGAACATCAGCACCATAGTTATAATACCGACAAGCTGGCTGACATCTCGAATATAAACGCCTAAAGCAGCCAGAAACCAGCTTAGTCCCATCGTCAGCAATATCAGGGGGACTAGCACCAGCGGCAGCAGTAGCAGCGTCAGATGCGGGATGCCCACTTCAATAACGTAAAACACC